>CALKBB010000264.1 GCA_937989795.1 uncultured Collinsella sp.
TGATGCTTGAGCCCGCGGCCTTGCTGCGCGTGCGCTTTGGCCACGCTATGCAGGCGGCACGCGGCCCGGTTGCGCTTGCGCGCGTGACGCACGATCGCCAGGCGCGCGAGTGCTATCCGGCTGCCGTGTGGACCGAGTTGCGGGCGCATGCCGAGGCCGCTGACAACGCTAAGGCCGCTGGCGCTGACGAGGCCGCTGACGACGCTAAAGCCGCTGGCACCGACAAAGCGAAGTGCGTGGGTGAGGGCGATATCGTAAGGGACTTCGATCCCGCGGCAGGCGAAGGTCTCAAGCGCGAGCGCGTGACCTGTGAAGCCCCTCAGCATCTGAGCGCCGAGGCCGTGCCGTATTTGGTCCTGCGTCGTCGCGATGGCGAGGGCGAGGACGCGCCACTCGTGCCGCGCCTGACGTCCGCCTCGCAGATTGAGGCCTATTCCACCTGCCCGCTGTGCTGGTTCGTCTCGTATCGCGTCAAACCTCAGTCCATCGATGCGGGCTTTGGCAACATGGAGAAGGGCAACTTTGTCCATGACGTGCTGGAGCACTTGCATGCACGTCTTCCGCAGGAGGGCATGGAGCGCGTGACGCCCATGAATCTGCCGCGCGCGAAGGAGCTGCTGCACGAGGTCTTTGCCGAGACCCTGGCCGAGCACGCCGGCAAGCGCGGTACCGAGGGCCCGCTGGTGCCGCTCTCTCCAGTGGAGGAGCGCCAGGTGGCCGAGATCTTGCCGCAACTGGAGGGCGTGCTCGTCTACGAGTCCGAGGCGCTCGCGCCCTTCGCGCCGCGCTACCTGGAGTTTGCGTTCAACGAGCTCCAGGTCGAGTATGCCGGCTGGCCGCTCGGCGGGCGCATCGACCGCGTGGATGTGGACGCCGAGAACCGCGCTGTGGTGATTGACTACAAGCATCGTTCGGGTGTCGAGGAGTTTAAGCTCGCCGACCCCACGGTGCGCGACGAGGAGTCGGGCGAGGCCCCCATCGACGATCCGCGCTGGCTGCCGCCCCATACCCAGACACTCATCTACGCGCAGGCCATGCGCCGGGCGCTGGGTCTAGATGCCCGTGCGGCGCTCTATTTTTCGACCAAGGGCGGCAAACCCGCACTGCGTGGTGCCGCAAGTGCCGAGTTGCTCGAGGAAGAGCGCGGCGACGGCCGCATTCCGGGCCTCAAGAAGGGCTTTCCGGGCGAGGGCGGCAACATGGACTTCGATGCGCTGCTCGACCGCGTGGAGACCGGCATTGCCGAGCGCCTGCGCGAGCTCGAGGCGGGCAACGTTGCCGCTGTCGACCCAACGTCGGCTCAGGCCGCGCATGCGCGCTGCTCGTATAACCACGAAGGAACGTTTGTAAGGAGGGACGTGTAGACCATGGATCTTTCGACCTTGATGCCGCAACAGCTGCAAGTCGTCAAAACGCTCGACCGCCCGCTGTTTGTCTCGGCGGGTGCCGGCTCGGGCAAGACCTTTACCCTCACGCGCCGCATCGTCTATGCGCTCTCGCCCGAATCCGGTCCGTTTGTCGAGCATCTGGACCAGGTGCTCGCCATTACCTTTACCAAAGACGCCGCGGCCGAGATTCGCGACCGCGTGCGCCGTGCGCTTATCGAAGAGGGCATGGACGAGGAGGCCCTGACGGTCGACGACGCTTGGATCTCGACCATCCACGGCATGTGCTCGCGTATCCTGCGCGCGCACGCGCTGGAGCTGGGCATCGATCCTGAGTTCACGGTGCTCACCGATACCGATGAGCTTATGGATCAGGCTGTCGAGCATGTGCTGGGGCGCGCGACGGCGCCCGATGCCGCGCCCGAGCTTGCCGCCTCGCTTAAGACCCTCTACGCTTGGTATCCCATGGCGGGCGAGGGCGGGCCGTTTGGCGCCGGTACCACCATCAAAGGCCTGGTGCGCGACCTGTTGGAGCTATCGAGCCAGCTGCCGGGCGGCATGGACGATGTGTGCGTGGCGCGCGGCCAGGCCGACACCTCGGCGCTTGCCGATGCCTATCGTGCGGCGCTGGGCGCAAGCAAGGCCACGACCGAGAAAGCGCAGGCGGCACTCGACGCCATCGACGCGTTTGAGGCGAGCGGCAAAACCATGGAGGATGCGGCGCGACTCATGATGTCGTGCAGCATGCCGCGCGCGAGCAAGGCGTTTCCTAAGGAGCAGGTGGAGCTACTCAAGGCCGAGGCGGCTGATGCGTTTATCAATATCGTGCTTGCCTGCGGCGGTCCGGCGCTCGATGCGCTGGTGGGGCTCGCCCGTGCCGTAGAGGCGGAGTACCGTGCGCTCAAGGCCGGCCAGTCCGCGCTCGATAACAACGACCTGCTGCGCATAGCGTACGAGGCGCTGCGCGACTACCCGGCTATTCGAGCTGCCTATGAGGGCCGCTTTAAGATGGTCATGATCGACGAGTTCCAGGATACCGACCAGATGCAGGTCGATCTGATTCGCTATCTGACGGGTGCGGGCGAGCGCGCGCTGTGCACCGTGGGCGATGCACAGCAGTCGATCTACCGCTTCCGAGGCGCCGAGGTCGAGGTGTTCCGTCGCCAAGAGCGCAAGGTGGGCTCCTCTGCTGCGCCCGAGGCGACTGCCGTGGCCGACGCCCCTGCTGGCGAGCTCGTTAAACTCGTGCGCAACTTCCGCAGTCATGACGAGGTGCTGCGTTACGTAGCGCGCGTCTTCGACGGCGATACCGGTGGTTTGATGCAGGGGTTCTTGGATCTTGAGCCGAGTGACGATCGCGAGGACAAGCTCAAGGCAAAGGCTTCGCGCCGCCAGGCGCTGCTTGTTGCCGGCGGCAGCACCCAGGAACGAACGCAGGCGAAAGCCCGTGCGATTGCGGAGCGGTTCCAAGCGCTCGTTAAAGCGGGCCAGCCCCAGGGCAGCATGGTGTTGTTGCTGGGCCGTATGACTAATGCCGACGTCTACGCGCAGGCTTTCCGCGACCAGGGACTCGACTGCGTTATCGCGGGAGGTTCAGTCTTTGCCCAGGCTGCCGAGGTCCAAACGGTGCGTGCCCTGGTGTGCGCGCTTGCCAATCCGGCCGATACGGCGCAGGGTCTCATGCCACTGCTGGCCTCGCCGATGTTTGCACTCGGCGCTCAGGAGTTCCTGGCGCTGGCGACCAAACTCGACGATCAGACGGGCGAGACGTCGCGCCGCAACATCGATGCGGGCATCATGAGCGATTCCGATGTACCGGGTTTGCAGAACCTGCCGCTCGTGACGCGTGCCCGCGAGGTGCTGCGCTACGCGCTTCGTCGCGTGGGACGTGATTCGTTCGCCGCCATCGCGCGCGACGCGGTCAATGCCTCCGGCTGGTTCGTGCGCCTGGCGCAGCGCGGCCCCGAGGGGAAGGCCATTGCCGCCAACGTGCTCAAGGCGCTCGACGCCGTGGCCGAGGCAGAGGCCGAGCTCGGCAATTCTCCGCGCTCCATCGCGCTCGCCTTCGACCGCTTCTTGGCGGGCAAGGAGGCCCCGGGCGCCCTCAACGAGGAGGGCGACGGCGCGGTGCGCATCATGACCGTGCATGCGTCCAAGGGTCTGGAGTATCCGGTCGTGGCGGTTGCCGAGTGTTTTGGCGTGCGCAAGCCGTCCGGTGCGGCGCAGATGGGTCGCGTCGAGGGCGGAGCGCAGGTCGTGGCGCTGCCGGCACGCTTCGACGGCGTTAAACTCGCGGACGGTACGTTCGTGAAGGGCGATGACGTCAAAAAGCAGTTTGAACACGCGTTTAAGGGCAAGGGCACGTCGCTGTGGTTGCCGCCAGAGCTTATGGAGGACGTATGCGCGACGGGCTCTCCCGCCGAGGCATTTGCCCGTCTGCGCAACGACGACCTGCAACTTTCGCTCGAAGAGCGGGCTCGTCTGCTCTATGTCGCCATGACGCGTGCGCGCGAGCTGGTGATCTTGGCGATGGATGCCGGCGTGAGCCGCGGCAAGGTGACGGCGCCGACCTTCGATGTCGAGACGGATCTGACCTACGACGTGCTGCGCCGCATCCTGCCGACCGACAGTCTGGACATGCCGCAGCTCGATAGCGACCGTTTGGTGTTCGACAACTCCAAGCCGGGCGACTACGAGCTTATCTCGCTGGCGGACTTTACGTTTGGCGAGCAGGCGTTTGAGGCTAACGCTTCGCTGGATGCCGAGGGCAGGCTTGTTCGCGGCGATGTCGATGTCGCCGATAATGCTGCGCACTCAACTGTGCCCGGTCCTGCCGACCCCGAGCCCGATGCGTTTGAACTCGTGTATCCCCAGGCAGTGGGCGTGCGCATGGGCATCTGTCCGTATCCGATGCGTGATTCGTATAGCTACTCGTCAATCGCCGCGGCGCTCCATGCCGAGGCGGAAGACCATGCCGCCGAGGCTCGTGTTCCCATGGACGAGGCCGGCGATGATGCGGAGTCGGATGGCTCGGAGATGACGGATGCAGACGTGGCCGCCGTTGGGCCCGCCGGCAACCCCATGGCGCTGGGCTCGGCGTTCCACGCCGCTTGCCAGTGGCTCATCGAGATGGGTGCCGATGCGCTGCCCGCTGCGCGCGCCGATGCGCTGGCGCGCCTGTGGCGCCTGACGCCGGAGCAGCGCGAGCGCTTCGATGTCGCCCTGAATCGCTGGCTCAAGTCGGCTGTTCGTGCTGACCTGCTCGCGTGGCCGTGCGTTCGTGCTGAGGTGCCGTTCTTTTCGCTGGGCTGCGAGGACGAGGACATCGCTCGCTACGGTGCATATGCCGAAGGCGCCATCGACGCTTTGGCGACGAACCCGGCCGATCCGTCACGCGCACTGGTCATCGACTACAAGACGGGCGGCACGCCGGATGAGACGCCCGACCAGCTGCTCGAGAAGCACGCCCTGCAGGCGCGCGTCTACGCTGATGTTCTGCACAAGGCGGGCTTTGAGGCCGTGACCGTCAAGTTCGTCCGCGTGGAGCAGCCGGATCCAACCATCTTCGTCGAACCCGCCGAGCCCCAAGTAGTCACCTACAACTTCTAGTCCTCAGATAACTTGCGGTGGAATAGTTCCTGCATTGCGGCCCAGGTGGCCCAAG
>CALKBB010000265.1 GCA_937989795.1 uncultured Collinsella sp.
GCCCTCGGAGAACGCGGTCTGGCTGCGGCCGTAAACGATCTGCAGGAAGATCTCGCGCATAGCGACGTTGATGGCGTCGCAGACGAGGTCGGTGTTGAGGGCCTCGAGGATGGTCTTGCCGGGAAGGATCTCGGAAGCCATGGCGGCAGAGTGGGTCATGCCCGAGCAGCCGATGGTCTCAACGAGGGCCTCCTCGATGATGCCGTCCTTGACGTTCAGCGTGAGCTTGCAGGCGCCCTGCTGAGGTGCGCACCAACCCACACCGTGCGTAAGACCGGAGATGTCGGAAATCTCCTTAGCCTGGACCCACTTGCCCTCCTCGGGGATGGGTGCGGGGCCGTGGTATGCACCCTTGGCAACGGGGCACATGTTCTCCACTTCCTGTGAGTACTGCATGCCTCTCCTCTCTATCGTGTTGGCGTCCCGTCTGGGGGTCGTGGCTGGCGATTGCCGGGCGACCCTTCGAAAGGGACATGACATGCAGCCCCTATAATACCGCGAAATGCACGGAATATTCGGCGAACGGCTCAGTTTTCGTAGCGAGAAGCGCGGAACTTTCAATTGAAACGATTTAATCAAGCTGTTTGCGGTTGCGCGGTCCGCTGAAGGGGATCGGTTCTGGTCAAGCTTTTGGCAAGGCAACGTTGCCTGACCTGTGGCTATATTGCCGTTCGCCGTCGGTTTGCCGCCTTTTACCGTCGACGGGTGCCATTTTGCGTGAATGTTTTGATGGCACGTTTCAATCGTGATGTATTGGATGGTAAGCAGATCCCGGCGAAGGGAGCGCCATGCAGCGCGTTTGGAAAACGATCACCGGTTTTTACCATGTTTGCGCCCGCGGTATGGCCGGGCGGCAGATCTTTGAGAGCGACGAGGACCGGTGGGAGTTTTTGGAGCTGATGTGCGAGTGCTGCCGCGATGCCCAGGTGACGATTGTGGCGTGGTGTCTCATGAGCGACTACGTGGATCTGGTGCTTTTGGATTACGAGGACAAAATGAGCACAGCCATGCAGCGGCTTCTGCTGACGTATGCTCGTCGGTTCAATAAGCGTACCGGGCGCGCGGGCTGCCTATTTCGTGAGCGTTTTGAGCGCCGCTCGCTCGATACCGACTGGCAGGTGATGGAGGCTATTCGCTCTGTACACGCCGATCCGCAGGAGGCGGGCGTTAGCCTAATCGAGCGTTATCCCTGGAGCAGCTTTGCGGAGCATCTACGCGCTTGCGACAGTGATGCGGCCGATGCCACGAGGGGATTTTCCGATCCTTCTTGCGTGCTTGAACTTTTTGATTCTGCCGAGGGCTTTATTGCCTATTCGCTAGCGATGCCCGACGGCGGCAAACCGGCGCTGCGCGATATGAAAGAGACGGAGTGGGAACGCCACGCCTTTGCCGACAGGTTGGCGAAGAGCCTCGGGGTTCCGCTTCGCGATGTTAAAGCCGCACCGCCGGCGCGGCGCGATACCGTTATTGTTGGATTGCACGATGCCGGTTTCACGGTGCGCCAGATTGAGCGGTATACCGGGGTTGGCAAAAGTACTGCCTCTCGTATTGTGCGTGCTTATGCGCAGGTGGACGCGCAGGTCGAGGGCTCGAGATAAAGGCAGTAAAGAAAATGGCCGAATCGCAAAAGTTAAGCGATTCGGCCAACAGAATTCTTCAGATTTGAGACAAATGTTACTGATTATTTTGTCCCGTGAGCATGCCGTCGAGGGTGCGCCAGGCTAACTCGGCGCATTTAACGCGGGCGGGCATGTGCGAGATGTCCTGGAGCTGAGCGGCCTCGTCCAGATCTTCCAGGTCCTCCTCGGAGAGCTGCTCGCCGCGGATCATGGCGAGGAAGAGCTCTGCCAAGCGGTGAGCTTCCTCGACGGTCTCGCCGGTGATGAGGTCGGCCATGATGTCGGCGCTGGCCTGGCTGATGGCGCAGCCGTGGCCGGTAAACGAGGCCTCCTCGATCACGTTGTTCTCGACACGTAGCTGCAAGGTGAGCTCGTCGCCGCAGCTGGGGTTGATGCCGTCGTGCTCGTGCGTGGGGGCATCCATCTCGTACTTGTAGTCGGGGTGTGAGTTGTGCTCCATAAACGTGGTGGAGGTGTACAGATTACCCATTGAACGTGCTCCAAACGTGATGCAGACCGGCGATGAACTTGTCGATATCGGCCTTGTCGTTGTAGAAGGCCACGCTGGCGCGGCAGCAGGCGAGGTTCTCGACGCCCAGCCAGGTGAGCAGCGGCTGCGCGCAGTGGTGACCCGCGCGGATGCAGACGCCGTCCATGTCCATGATGCTCGCGACGTCGTGCGGGTGGATGCCCTTGACGTTAAAGCTCACAACGCCGTGGTGGTTGTCCCAATAGATGGAGCCGATGATTTGGACAAAGTCGAGCTGCATGAGCTCGCCCATCAGGTAGTGGACGAGCGCTTGCTCGCGGGCCTGGATGTTTTCGTAGCCCACGGTGTTAACCAGGTAATCAAGCCCCGCGCCTGTGGCGAAGATGCCGGCGGCGTCCTGCGTGCCGGCCTCGAACTTCTCGGGGACGGGCGCCCAGACGGCGTCCTGCTCGGTGACCGAGTCGATCATCTCGCCGCCGGTGAGCATGGGCGGCATGGCGTTGAGCAGGTCCATCTTGCCCCACAGCACGCCGATGCCCATGGGGCCCATAGCCTTGTGCGCGCTAAAGGCAAAGAAGTCGGCGCCCAGGTCGGCCACATCGACCGGCATGTGCGGCAGCGACTGCGCACCGTCGACGACCAGGTAGCCGCCGTACTTGTGCACGAGCTTGCCGAGGTTCTTGACTGGGTTCTCGACGCCTAACACGTTGGAGACCTGT
>CALKBB010000266.1 GCA_937989795.1 uncultured Collinsella sp.
CGCGTGACTTCGACGTTGAACCCCGCAGCGCGCAGCATGGTTTTTCGCACAGAAGACACAGCGAACATTCCTTCGAAACAAGAATCATGATAAGATGCAAGCACGGTGCCCCGCGAAGCCGGGCGACATCGTTTGAGTTCTAAGCCGGGTTACTTGTTCAGGGCACCCGGCTTATTCCTCTCCAATAAAGATCACTTGTCGCGGGTGACGAGGTCGACGACTCCGATAACAACTGACATTACTGCGCAAATGGCGATAACCGTTTGAGTATCCATCGGGACGACCTCCTTTCAGAGGCGCCGCCCGGCAAGTGAAGCACCGCCCGCCTATTGTACCGCATAGGCGGGCGGTTTCGAACTTCTGTACGATTTTTTATCCTCTAGAACGCTGAAAGATAAATCGCCTTCGCGTCTTCCAGCGTAAGCTTCTTAAAGCCACCGAACACTTCGCCCTTGTTGGCCTTGAGCGTCGGCAGCAGTTTGTCCACATCTTCGGGGGCGATACCGAACTCGCCGAGCGTGCGCGGCATGCCCAAATCAACGAAGAACGCCTGCAGCTCGTCGATCGCAGCCGTCACGGCATCTTCAATTGCTTCATCGGTTTCATCGATGGGCTCAATGTCGAATACCTGCAGCGCGAACTTCAGGAAACGAGCTGGGTTTTCTCGCCATACAAAGCGCATCCACGCAGGCATGACCACCGCCAAACCGGCACCGTGCGTGATAGAAGTGTCGAACGCAGAAAGCTCATGCTCAAGCGCATGGCTTTCCCAACCGCCAGCACGGCTCGTCGGCGTCGCCGAGAGGCCGCATCCCGCGATGTCGTTATGAGCGAGCGTGCCCGCCCACATAATGTTCGCGCGAGCCTCGTAATTCTCGGGCTCGGCAAGAGCCACCGGGGCCTCGTCGATAAGAGAGCGAATAATGCCCGTGGCAATGTTGTCGGTGAGGCTCGACGAACCCGCACCGCTGAAATAGCGCTCGCACACATGCGCAATCATGTCGGTCACGCCAGCAGCCGTTTGATACGGCGGCAAGGTAAACGTGAGCTCGGGATCGAGGAACCAGCCCGAGAACCCCGTCGAGGGGTTCTGCCCGTATTGCTCGTCGAGGTTGCAGGTGTCCTTCAGGGCCTTCTGCGTCGCGATGTCGGCGGGGGTGTAGATATCGCCGCCCTCGACGTCGAGGTCGCGGTACACCATGTCCTTCTGCTCGATGCCGTCGGCATAGTACTCGACGCACGTCGTGACGACTCGCACGCCGCGGGAGACGAGCGTGCCCAGATAGCGGTCGGTCCATACGTAGCGGTCTGTCTTGCTGACGGTGCGGATGCCGAGCATCGCGGCGGCGTAGAGAAGCCCCGGCCCCCAGGAGGCGTCGGCAGCCAGGTTTTCGCTGTCGGAGAACTCTCTGACGACGCGACCGCCCTGCGGCTTGCGCACGAGGTGGATGTTCATGCCGCAGATCTTGTTGCCGTCGGCGCCGTCCGGCTCGATGCCGGCTGCGGGCGCGGTGTTGACGTCGAGCGGCGCCGAGGCGGAACAGTTGACATAGACCGGGTCGGACCACTCGCCGCTCCCGTTGAGCAGCTTGGTCCTGATCTCGAGATCGTAGTGGTCCGCTATCTCGCCGGTGAGCCAGACCTTCACCCTGCCGAGGATATCCGACTCCGTGTCGAGGATGCGCGCGCC
>CALKBB010000267.1 GCA_937989795.1 uncultured Collinsella sp.
GCCCGCGTTGCCCGACGGCTCGCCGATGACGGTCGAGCGCCTGCAGCTCATGGGCAGCGACTTTGGCATGAAGCCGAGCTTTGAGCGCATGCACTGGATTATCGACCACGCGTTTGTTGATGGCGACGGTACACTGAGCTGCGGTTCCTCGGTATCCGACAGCTTTTTGATGCGCACCTTCGAGCGCACCAACACGCGTACAAACCCGCTGTACTGGACGCTGCAGGAGTTCATCTACGCCGATGGCGACACCATGCCCATCCGCTGGGCCGCGGCAGAAGAGAAGGCGCACCGCGCCGAGTTCGACACGTTCGCGCGCCCGCTCATGTTTACCGGCGAGGCCATGTTCCCGTGGATGTTTGAGCAGATGCCCGAGCTTAAGCCCTTTAAGCCCGCGATGGATCTGCTGATGGAAGACACCAGCTGGGACAAGATCTACGACCCGCAGCGCCTGGCATGCAACGAGGTGCCACTCCAGGCCGCCGTGTACTTCGATGACATGTACGTGGATTCGGGCCTGCAGCTCGATACGCTCGGCCGCGTGGGCAACTCGCATGCCTGGGTGACCAACGAGTTTGAGCACGATGGTCTGCACGGCAGCGTGGTGTTCAAGCACCTCTTCGACGAAGCCCTCAATCGCGGAGACCTGCGCCAGATCTTCTAGCAAAGGAATGTCCCCAACTGCCGGCACAAAAGGAACGTCCCCAAGTGCCGATTAAGTGCCGACAACGACAATGCCGCAGGTAGAAGTCGGAAAGCGAAAACGCCCCTAAGCGAGCAAGGTGACGCGAAAGAGGAGGGCATTGACCTTTTGGTCATGCCCGACGATTGAACGTCAGATTGCCGCTTAGGGGCGTTTGCAGCGTCAATTGGTTATGCGAAGACGATCAGATTATCTCGATGGATCGCGGGCTTCTCGGACAGGTCTGCCAGCAGACGGTTGCCGGCAATCTGGTCCTGGCGGCGTCCTGCCGCAAGTTCCAGCACGTCCGAATCGGCTTCGGCGATACCACGGGCGACAACCATGCCGCTCGGGTCGCACACGTC
Organism: uncultured Collinsella sp.; assembly: GCA_937989795.1. GTDB lineage: Bacteria > Actinomycetota > Coriobacteriia > Coriobacteriales > Coriobacteriaceae > Collinsella. Next base: position 1,048 of record CALKBB010000267.1, read on the forward strand.
GAGCACATCACCCTCGGCAAACTGGCCATCGACCTCGCGAATACCCACCGCAAGCAAGGAAGAACCACGGCTGACCAGCGCCTTCGCGGCGCCGTCATCGACCGCCACCGAGCCATGCGCCTTGTCGCCCAGTGCGATCCACAGCTTGCGGGGCGCAATGTCCAGACGCTCCGCCGGCGGATCGAACAGCGTGCCCACGCTCTCGCCGCGGGCGAGGCGCACGAGCGCATCGGGCTCCTCGCCCGAGCAGATCACGCTCTGAATGCCCGCCGTCATCAGAATGCGGCTCGCGCGAATCTTGGTAATCATGCCGCCCGTGCCCACCGATGTGGAAGAATCCCCCGCCGAGGCAATGATCTTGGCATCGATCTTATGCACGACAGGAACAAACTCGGCCGTCGGGTCCTCGTGCGGATTGGCGGTGTAAAGGCCGTCGATGTCGGACAGCGTCACGCACAGGTCGGCGGAAACCAGGCAGCTCACAAGCGCCGCCAGCGTGTCGTTGTCGCCGAACTTGATCTCGTCGACGGTAACGGTGTCGTTCTCGTTGACGACCGGCACCACGCCCAGCTCCACCAGACGCAGCAGGGCGTCACGCGCGTGCAGATAGGAAGTGCGACGCGCCGTGTCGTGACGCGTGAGCAGCACGAGCGAGGTGAGCAGATCCCGTGCATGGAACTCCTCGTCGTAGGCCGACGAGATGATGCATTGACCGGCCGAGGCGCAAGCCTGCAGGCTCGGAAGGTCGCCGACCGGCTTGCGGTCGAAGCCCAGCACGGGATAGCCACAGGCAATGGCGCCCGAACTCACCACGACCAGACGCCAGCCAAGCTTGCGCAGGGCAGCGGCCTGATCGGCAAGCCCGCCGATAAAGGCGCGGTTGACCTTGCCGTCGGCGCCCACCACCGTGGACGAACCGATCTTTACCACCATCGTTTTATAAGAAGTCGTCATACGTCAAGCCAATCGAGTGTTGAGCGGGCGAGCGAGAAAATGATCCGTTTTCCTCCGTCCCCAAGGGATCATTTCATTAGTGAGCCCAGGGAAAGGCGGAAGCTGCGGCCATGTTCTTGCGCACGAGCTCGTCGCGCACCTGTGCCAGGCCCTGCTCCATGCCCACCACATAGGTCTGCGGGTACAGGAAGCGCTTGTAAACCGGATCCAGATGATCGAGTGCCCAAGCACAGCGCTCGCGTGCGTCCTCAATGCTCTCGCGCGGGGCAACGGCGTTGCCATCGCGCACGATCGGCGCCAGCAGCTCGCGATACTCGAGCTCGGACACATCGGTCACCAGGGCGGCATCGTTCACGGCCACGAGGGTATTGCCACGCGCGGCGCCCTCCCCCGCCAGATGGTCCTCGTCATAGATCATGTCGCAGATCGGGCCGCCAAAGCCGTCGTAATAGCGGCGCACGCGCTGCACGCCCGGGATCGTGCGCTTGTAGGGCTGCTCGGAGAGCTTGACCACCGGCGTCCACGGGTCCTCCTCGCTCGCACGGCGGGCGGAAAGCTTGTACACGCCGCCCAGCGCCGGCTGGTCATAGCAGGTCGCGAGCTTGGTACCCACGCCAAAGCTATCGATAGGCGCACCCTGGTCGAGCAGCGACTGAATCGTGTACTCGTCAAGATCGTTGGAAACCGAGATCCCCACATAGGGCAGGCCCTCGGCATCAAAACGGCCGCGCACATACTTGGAGAGTTTAGCAAGGTCGCCCGAGTCGATGCGAATGGCCGACAGACGCTCGCCCACCGCCTCCATCTCCTTGGCAACCGTAATGGCATGCTCGCAGCCCTCGCGCACATCGTAGGTGTCGATGAGCAGCGTACAGTTCTTGGGGCTCGACTTGGCAAAGGCACGGAAGGCCTCGAGCTCGGAATCGAAGCTCATCACCCAGCTGTGAGCATGCGTGCCAAAGACGGGAATACCGTAGCGGCGGCCGGCGAGCACATTGGACGTAGAGGAGCAGCCGGCAACGTAGCTCGCGCGCGCAACGGCCAGGCCGCCATCGGGACCCTGGGCGCGGCGCAGGCCAAACTCGGCCACGGGACGGCCGTCCGCTGCCAGCACCACGCGCGCCGTCTTGGTGGCGACAAGCGTCTGGAAGCCGACGATGTTGAGCAGCGCCGTCTCGAGCAGCTGGCACTCCAGCGCGGGGCCGGTGACGCGCACCATGGGCTCGCGCGGAAAGACGAGCTCGCCCTCGGGCACGGCGTCGATGTTTACATGCGCACGAAAATCGCGCAGGTAGTCGAGGAATCCAGGCTTGAACATCGCGCCGCCGGCCGGGGCCTGGAGCGAGGCGAGGTAGTCGATATCCTCGGGCGTAAAGCGCAGGTTCTCGACCAGCTCAGGCAGCTCGGCGGTGCCGCACATGACGGCGTAGGCGCTACCAAAGGGATGGTCGCGGTAAAACGCGGTAAAACAACCCTGCTCATTGGCCTTGCCGCTCTCCCACAGGCCCTGGGCCATAGTGAGCTCGTACAGATCGGTGAGCATTGCGATGTCGGTGGGATGCGAGATGTCGGTCAAAGCCATGGGGCGACCTTTCGGATGCGTTGTGCAGAGGTTGAGGGTTGGACGAGGCGGACGTGCGGGCATGGAGCCCGGCGCGAACAGGTTAGTGCAGGCCCATGCTGCCCGTGATCGTGTAGACCATAAAGACGATAAACGCGATGAGGGCGAGCACAATGATGATTTTTTGAGCCGGAGCCATGCCGGGGATCTCATTCTCACCCGTAGGCTCCTTGGAGGTGACCATGCGCTGGGCAAAGGTCATCTCGTCACGGCTCG
>CALKBB010000268.1 GCA_937989795.1 uncultured Collinsella sp.
TGAAGGTTATGTCCATCAACCTCCTGCTGGAGCACGCCTTTAAGACCGACCCGAGCGCGCATAACCTCAATAAATACTGCGATTTTCTTGGTGAATACTTGGACTCGGGCTTGGCCGAGGGACGCGTGGCTCAGATTCAGCGCCAACAGTACGCGCGCCTGCTTGCGCGCCGCTGCGAGCGCGAGGACTCCGTTGAGCTGCGTATTCGGTATGCCGCGGCGCTGGCCGATGTCGACCAGATCGACGAGGCGCAGGCCGTGACCGACCAGCTGGTGCTCGACGCGCCCGAGGAGCAGGAGGTTTGGATGCTTTGCCTGCGCCTGGCGGTGATGCGCCGCGACGGTGACGAGGTTCAGCGTGTGATAGATGCGATTGACAAGCAGCATGTGTACTTGAGCGCTGCCAACCGCGAGGAGCTGGCGTTTTGGCGCAACGGAGAGGAGGCCCGATGAGCGTGGTGCAGCATATCCGCGACCGTGCGGGCCATTTTCGCTGGATGGGGCTGCTCGTGGTGTGGGCGGTCTTTATTGCCATGGCCGCCGTGCTTCTGGTGGAGCGTGCCGGCGTGCAGTACAGTGCGGGCCAGCATAAGCTGGGGATGCTTGCCGCCAACGATGCGGTGCCGGCCTCCTCGGCGATATTTGGCCAAAAGCCCACGTGCCTGGTCATTACCGACTCGGACCAAGATAACGTCGACAATGTCAAAGACCAGTTCGACCAGATTTTGCTGGACATGAAGATTGCCCATCGCGATGTTGATATTGCCACCGACGGTGCGGACGCGATCCCATCGCTCACGTCGTTTGATCGCGTGATTGTGCTTATGCCCTCGCTTGACGGACTGGGTGCGCATCTGACCGATCTGATGAGTTGGGTGAGTGCGGGCGGCTCACTCATGCTGGGCATGACGCCAGATAACTCGAACTACCTGCAGGCTATTGCTTCCAAGCTTGGGATCGAATCGGCCGGATATGACTATGCGACAGCCGAAAGTATCGTTCCGAGTGAGGACTTTATGCTGGGCGGGGGAGAGCGCTACGAGCTCTCGGACCCCTTTGATTCGTCGCTTTCGGTTTCGCTGCGCGAGACGGCGCGCGAGTGGGCTAAGACCGGCGATGCGGGCGCCCCGCTCATTTGGTCCAATGACTGCGGTAGCGGGCGAACCGTGGTGTGCAATATTGGTGTCTACGACAAGGTCGTGCGCGGGTTTTACGCCGCGGCGATTAGCTTGCTGGACGATGCCACGGCCTACCCCGTCATCAACAGCGCCGTCTTCTATCTGGACGACTTTCCCAGCCCCGTGCCCTCGGGCGACGGCACCTACATCAAGCGCGACTACGGGCTTTCCATCGCCGACTTTTATGCCAAGGTTTGGTGGCCCGATCTGCAAAAGCTCGCGCAAAAGTACAGCATTCGCTATACCGGCGTGATGATCGAAAACTACGAGGACGCAGTCAACCAGACCGAGCCCGCGCGCCAGGCCGATACCACGCAGTTCCGCTACTTTGGCGGCATGCTGCTGCAGATGGGCGGAGAGCTGGGCTTTCATGGCTACAACCATCAGCCGCTGGCGCTCTGGGATACCGACTACGGCACGCTGTACGACTACAAGACGTGGAAGAACAAGAAAACGCTCGTCGCATCGCTCAACGAGCTTATCGCCTTTCAGGACGAGGTGCTGCCCAACGCGCACGGCTCGGTCTACGTGCCGCCGTCAAATATCCTTTCGGCCCGCGCTCGCAAGATTATTGGCGAGGACGTGCCGCGCATTAAGACCGTTGCCAGTACGTATTTTGAGGACGGCACCGACCTGCCGTACGTGCAGGAGTTTGGCGTGTCGAGCGATGGCATTGTGGAGCAGCCGCGCATTGTCTCGGGCGGCATGGTCGACGATTCCTATATGCGCCTGGCTGCCGTGTCCGAGCTCAACATGCACTACGTGAGCACGCACTTTATGCACCCGGACGACCTGCTCGATCCCGATCGCGGCGCCAAGGAGGGCTGGGAGGTCTACAAGGGCGGCCTGACCGACTACCTGGACTGGCTTACCAAGTCTGCGCCCGACCTGCGTCGCCAGACCGGCTCGGAATGCTCGGGCGCCATCCAGCGCTTTTCGTCCGTGACGGTGAGCGTGGATACCGGCGCGGATGCCTGGACGCTCAGCCTGGGCAATTTCCACGACGAAGCGTGGCTCATGTTCCGCGCCAACGACGGCGAGCCAGGTGCGGTCACGGGTGGCGAGATTACGCATCTGACGGGCAACCTGTACCTGGTCAAAGCCACGGACAAGACGGCGACCATTGCGCGCAAGGAGGGTGGCGACAAATGAGAATCTGCTTGGTACTCGAGGGTTGCTACCCCTATGTGCACGGCGGTGTGTCCACCTGGATGCACGGCTATATCCAGGCCATGCCCGAGCACGAGTTTGTGCTGTGGGTGATTGGCGCGCATGCTGCCGACCGCGGCAAGTTTGTCTACGAGCTGCCTGGTAACGTGGTTGAGGTACACGAGGTGTTTCTGGACGATGCCCTGCGTCTTTCGGGCGAGCAGGAAGAGGCGGACTATAACGATCGCGAGTGCGAGGCGCTGCGTCGCCTGGTGTCGCTCTCCAATCCGGACTGGGACGTGTTATTCGATATCTTCCACCGCCGTCGCGTGCATCCGCTCTCGTTTTTGCAGAGCCGCACCTTTATGGATATCTTTCGCGACGTGTGCCTGGCCGAGTACCCCTACACGCCTTTTGCCGACGCATTCCACACCATGCGCTCCATGCTGCTGCCTGTGCTCTACCTGCTGGGCAGCGAGGTGCCGGTGGCCGATGTGTACCATGCCATCTCGACCGGCTATGGCGGC
>CALKBB010000269.1 GCA_937989795.1 uncultured Collinsella sp.
CGAGGCAGACGAATCGAGGTAGACGGACACGCGAACCGGCGTGTCAGAATCCTTCTTGGTAGTCGCGCCCATCTTAAAGACGCGGGTCAGCTTGTCCACGGGAATCTTCATAGCAAACCCCTCCAGCGGTTACGCGGCGCCCGAACGATGCCGCCATATGGATTGTACGATACCCACCGTCAGCAGCTGAATCATCATCGAAGACGAACCGAAGCTAATAAACGGTAGCGGAATACCGGTAATCGGCATCATGCCGATGCACATGCCGATGTTCTCGAAGGTCTGGAATGCCCACATGCCGACGATACCTACGCATGACAAGCGTAGGAACAGAGACTCGCACTTAAAGGCGACGCGGATCGTCGAGAAGATGAGCAGCACGTACAGGCACAGCAGCAAAAAGGAACCGCAGAAGCCAAAGGTCTCAGACAAAAAAGCGAAGACGAAGTCGGTATGGAACTCGGGCAGAAAGCCACCGGCCGACTGCGTCGCATGCCCCAGTCCTTTACCGAAAAAGCCACCCGATCCAACCGCGATGAGCGATTGCTGCAAGTTGTAGGCATCGTCCGAATCGGCATTATCGGGGTCGATGAAGACCGTCAGACGGTTCATCTGGTACTGCTTAATGAGCACATCGTGGCCGAGCAGCGAATCGAAGACAGAATCGAGCGCCAGGACGAGCGCCACCAGGCCCACGAGCAGAGCCAAAGTCGAAAGCACCCATTCGCGGCGTGCACCGCTCATGCAGATGACAACGGCACCCGACACCAACACGACCAGGCCCGAACCCAGGTCGCCCATGGCGACGACGGCCAAAAACGGAACGGACAGCATGCCGCAGAGCTTAATGTAGTCGCGGACGGTATCGATGCGGCCGTTGTACTGCGAACCAAGCGTGGCGATAAAGAAGATTGTGATGAGCTTGGCGAGCTCGACCGGCTGGAAGGTAAGACCGATACCGGGAATCTTGATCCAGCCCGTCATGCCTAAGCCGCCCGTATAGGACAGTCCCGGAATCTTGGGCGAGAAAATCACAATGAGGTCGATGACGAGCAGTGCCGTCGAGAAGTTAGAGATGCCGCGCAGATCGGTTCGCCAGACGAGCACCGCAAGCACCGCGCCGATGCCGATACCCAGCAGGTGACGCGAGAACGAGGCGTCGGCCTTAAACTGCGAGGCCGACCAAATGATGATGGCGCCATAGGCAACGAGCGCCAACGTTGCCAACAGCACGCCGATATGCACCTTCTGGCGAAACGTGCCGCGCGAAGCCGAAAGTTGCTTGTTGACACGGTCCAGGCTGCTGCGGGAACCGGTTTTAGTTGAGCGGAACAGATCCGCCGGCGAAAAATCCATCGCAACCTCCTATCGAACCGAAGAATCGCCCGTGGCAGAAGATGTGTCGGGCTCGTTATAGATGGCACCGAGGACATCGCGCACGACATGTAGGGCAATGGCCGAACCGCCGCCACCCTGTTCCAAGACGGTGGCAATTACGTACTTGGGGTCGTCAGCGGGAGCATAAGCGCAGAACCAGGAATACTCGTCCTCGCCGCTTTTCTCGCCGGTGCCCGACTTACCGTAGACCTGCGGCGTCAAGTTGGTAAAGTGCGACGCCGTAGTGGCGGAAGTCGAATAGATAACGTCGTGCATGCCGTTGCGCACCAGTGTCAGATCGGCATCACTGTTAATCTTGGCGGTGAGGCGCTTTTTGGAGCCCTTGCCGTTGTAGATATAGGCATCGCCCCCGTCGCCGTCACGCGAGACGGCGGACAGAAACACGTGCGGCGTGAACTGCTTGCCACCGTTGGCGAGCCCCATATAGGCGCACGCCATCTGCAGGGGCGTCACCAGGATGTCGCCCTGGCCGATGGCAATGTTAGTCATATCACCGGCATTCCACTTGCGGTCCTCGGCAGAGGCGTCGGTGAAGTACGACTCTTTCCACTCGGCATCGGGAATACGCCCGGCGCCTTCACTGGGAAGGTCGATGCCGCATGTCGAGCCCAAACCCCAACGGCGGAACATCTCCTGCAGGCCCTCGGGATTGTCCTTGTCATAGAAGAACGCCTTGCCGATATCGTAGAAAACCGGGTCGCACGAATTTGCGATGCCCGATTGCAGCGTCATGGTTCCATGACCGGAGTGCAGCCAGCAGTACTTGCCCCACTGCTTGCCCAGGCCCGTCCAATAGCCCGTGCAGTCCGTGGTTTGAGACGAGGTGTAGGTACCATATTCGAGCGCGGCAAGTGAAGTCAGCGGCTTGATGGTCGAAGCCGACATGTACTGGCCGCTAATGGCACGGTTGAGAAGCGGATGCGAGCCCTCATCGTCATTGAGCTCGGTCCACACGTCGTTGGAGACGCCGCCGATAAACACGGACGGATCGAATTTGGGCTCGCTGGCCATACCCAGAATCTCGCCATTGTTGGGGTCGAGGCAGACCACCGCACCGTTGCCGGCATTGCTGTAGCCCGATTGCTTAGCGCGCGCGATGGCATCAGCAAGAGCCGTCTCGCAGGCTTGCTGAATGGCAAGGTCGATCGTGAGCTTGACATCGGAGCCCGCACGTGGGGGCACGGCGCCAGCCTGTCCGGTAACGTTACCCGAGGCATCGACCTTTACCGTCTGTTCACCGCGAATGCCCTGGAGCAGGTTTTCGTAATAGCTCTCCACGCCCGCCTGGCCTACGATGTCGCCAGACTGGTAGGCAATCTTACCCGCAGACTCGCTGGCGTCCTCGGAAGTCTTCTTTTTCTGCGCCTCGAGCTGCTCGGAGGTAATGGTGCCGGTATAGCCCAAGATATGGCAGGCGGTCTCGCCATACGGGTACTGGCGCTCGGTGCGCTCAGCGATCTTCACGCCGGGAAACTCACCGGCGTGCTCCTGAATGTAGGCGACAGTAGAGCGGCGCACGTCAGTCGCGATGGTATGCAGACTCTGCGCGCCTTCGGAATTGTCCTGGATGTTGCGCAGCACCGCGACATACGGCATGCCAAGCACGTTAGCGAGATGACGCACCAGCACCTTGTCGCCGGCAAGGTCGCGATAGGCAACGACAGCAAGCGAGGGACGGTTCTGTACCAGCGCGACGCCGTTGCGGTCCAGGATGCGGCCACGCACGGCGGGCGTGGTAACAGTACGCGTCTGATTGCTCTGTGCCTGCTTGTCGTAGTAGTCCGACGAGACCATCTGCATGCCCCACAGCTTAACGGCAAGTGCGGCAAACATCGCACCCACGCCCGTGGTAAGGATGGAAAAGCGGCCCTTAAAGGCGGTGGCGGCCGTATTGCCCTCGCCCTCGGTGGCGCGCGGGGCCGTTCCGTGCTGCGTGTCGTAGGTAAAGCGGGAGTCGCCGCGGCGCATAATGACCAGCGCGACCACAATGGCCACGACCAGCACGATACCGGCGATAACAACCGTCATCTGGGAAGACATCTACGGGCCTCCCCTATTTAAGCTTACGGGTCTTGGGCTTAAAGCGTATGCCCGCCTGACGCCCACCGCGTGCGGAGAACCCGTAGCCAGACTGTGGTGCGACACCGGACATCAAAAACGGGACGGCGACCAGGCCCGTCAGAATCGAGGACGGCAGGGCGTGTCCAAAAATCGCCACGACAAAACTCGACTCCAGACCCATAAACAACAAGATAATGCTGTAGATCACGTTAATGGCAAACGCGAAGGCGCCCACCGTGATGCCGCGAGCGCTCGGGGTGCCGCCCGTCTGACCGGCGGCACTATGCACCAGGGCAAAACTACCCGCTGTCAGCAACAGCGACATCACACCCACTGGCACGGCAGCCGACAGGTCGTAGAACAGACCACAGCAAAAACCGCAAATGACGGCTCGCGTGGGATCGCCCGAAAACACACCCAGACACACCAGGACAATCATAAAGTTGACGCGACCGCCCGCGATAGAGATCTGCGGCGCCAAGCCCGCCTGCAACAGGACGCAGACAATGGCGGCAATCGCAAAAGCGCGGGAGCCAGCCCCCTGTTCGTGTAGATCCATGGACAAGCCTCCCTATTCGCTCGAACCGGAATCATCGGACGCATCGGAGCCATCGTCCGAGCTATCGTCTTTGGACTTGGTGGCCGCATCACGCGAGGTGCCCTGCGGTGTGCTGTTGGCGCTGCTCACATCCTCGTCCGAAGCCGACTGCTCATCGGTCAGCGACGTAATGACCAGCACTTCCTCGTTGTTTTCGGCCGTTGTCTGGGCACGCACGACGATGGTGTAGTACACATCGTTGGCAGTCTTTTCCACCGAGGAGACCGTACCGAGCGGCAGGCCCTTGGGGAACACGCCGCCGATGCCCGAAGTCACGATAATGTCGCCCACCTTCACGTCAGAGTCGACACTCACGTGCTCCAGGCGCAGGGTGCCGTCGGGCTGCCCCTGCAGCATCCCCTGAGCGCGCGTATCCTGCACCATGGCGGACACGCCCGAGTTCTCATCACCGATCAGGCGGACGGTGGAAGTCTTAGCCGAAACCTCGATAATCTGACCGATGACACCGGCAGAACTCGTCACGGGCATGTTGATGGCAAGCCCATCGGCCGAGCCCTTGTCGATGGTAACCGTCGAGGTCCAGGCATCGCCCGACGCACCGACAATACGAGCAGCGGTCGACTTAAGATTGTAGGTCGACTGAAGACCGACCAGGCTCTCGAGTCGCTCGGCGGTCTTTTGCGCCTCGGAAAGCTCGGCGACCTTAGAGGTCAGCACCTCGTTTTGTTTCTTAAGCTCGTCGAGGGTGTCTTGCGAAGCCGTAAGGTTTGAGAACACGTTTCCGATTGCGTTGAAGGGCGCAGCCACAGCCGAGCCCACAAAGCGCACCGGCGAAGTAATCGTCGTCACACCCGAACGCACGGCGTGAATCGGACCTGCCTCACCTTCACGAATATAAAACGTGAGGAGCAACACCGAAATCACGCTGAAAACAATCAACGGGCGCATACCCGTTGATTGTCGCTTGGTATTCAGATTTGAAGAGAAACCCGAAGATCGTGCCAAATGGAATCCACCTTTTGGAAATTAAGCATTGGTCTGGACGAAGCCACCGTCAAATGCATTTGCCTCGAGCACGCGGGCGCAGCCGTTGACGACGTTGTCGAGCGCCGTAGGGCTAACGTTGACCGAAACGCCGGTCTCATCGCGCAAGCGCACGTCGAGACCGCGCAGCAGTGCACCGCCACCGGTCAAAAGGATGCCGTAGTACATAAGGTCCGAGGCAAGATCGGGCGGCGTGGCGTCGAGGGCGTCCTTGACGGCCTTGGCCATCTCGTCGAGTGGCTTGTTGAGCGCGCGACGGATTTCCTCGCTCTCGATGCGCACGGTCTTGGGCAGGCCCGTAATCACGTCGCGGCCGTTGACCTCGACGTCGAGCTCGTCCTTGAGCGGCACGGCAGAACCGACCTTGATCTTGATGTCCTCTGCCGTACGCTCGCCGATGGCCAAGTTGTAGGCATCGCGAACGTGCGTGAGGATGGCCTGATCGAACTCGTCGCCGGCAATACGGATGGACTGCGAGACGACAATGCCGCCCATGGCGATAACGGCGACCTCGGTGGTACCGCCGCCGATGTCGATGACCATGGAGCCGGTGGGTTCCTCGACGGGCAGGTCGGCGCCGATAGCGGCGGCCATGGGCTCCTCGATCAGGTAGGCCTGGCGGGCACCGGCCTGGATCGTGGCCTCAAAGACAGCTCGCTTCTCGACCGACGTGACGCCGGAGGGAACGCAGACGACAACGCGCGGACGCGGGGTCCACGGATAGCGCTTCTCGGACGCCTTGTCGATAAAATAGCGAAGCATGGCCTCGGTAACGTCGAAGTCGGCGATAACGCCGTCTTTAAGGGGACGAACGGCCACAATGTTACCGGGCGTACGGCCGAGCATGCGCTTTGCCTCGATACCGACCGCCAGGATGCGCTCGTCGTTCTTGTCGATGGCGACAACAGAGGGCTCGCGGATGACGATGCCCTTGCCGCGCACGGAGACAAGCGTATTTGCGGTGCCGAGGTCGATGGCAAGATCGCCCGCATAGCTACCGAAGAACATATCCATCAAAGAAAACAACGCAACTCCTGATGTGTTGGATGATTGCTGGAAAACTACTAGCCCATCATACTAGCGCAAGCCCGGCACCTCACTTGCGGTGAAGCACCGGGCAGCGCCAAATCTCATAAGGTCACTACTGGTTGTCAGCGGCGGAGAGATCGATGTCGAGCGAGGAGACGGCCCAACCGATATGGTTGTCTGAGCGCACGAACTTGACGGTGTACTCCTGCTCGCCACCCTTGGACAGCGACGCCTTGACCTTGGCGGTGGTCTCGGTCATAGACTGATCCATGCCCTCGATGGAGACGGTGGCGCCCTGCGGAATCGAGGAAACGATCATCGACTTGGCGTCCTCGGACAGGTTGGAGGCCAGACAGGACTCAGCCTTGGCGGTGTCGCCGTCACCTGCGGCCTGGAACAGGTCGGTGACAACAGACTCCTGCGAAGGGAAGCCCAGGCCGCGCGTGTAGGCAAAGCCAAGACCGCCTGCGGCAAGGACAATCAGCAGAAGCAGCACCAAGAAGACCTTGAGGCCCGTGTGGCGATGGCGACGACGAACCTTGGCCTCCTTGCGGTCCTGCTGAACCATCTCGGACTCGGACAGGGTAAAGAAGCCGGTGTCCGAGGGGTCGGGCATAAACTGACCGGTCGCGCCCGTAGGATCGAGCGGATCGACGGCAGGAGCGTCCATCGCGGGCGCCGGAGCCGTGGCCATGGCCGTCTGGGCCGAAAGCGCAGCGAGGGAATCTTGCACGCGGGCAAGCTCGTCGGCTTGCTCGGGCGTAAGCTGGTAGATGCCATCGGCGGTGGCGGCGTTAAAGGCATCGAGCGCGTCAGAGGGGCGACCGGCGGCAGAGAGCGCCTCGCCCATACCGGCGTTAAGCGCACGCGTGTCGTCGCGCGGACCGGCAAAGTCGATGGCCGTGCGGTAGGTCTCTACGGCGTCTGCCGGACGGCCGAGCTTAATGAAGCAGCGACCAAGATCGCCGAGGGCAGCGGCAGGAGCCGGGTTGGCGCCATCGATGGCGGCCTGACGGAAGGCAGCGCCGGCATTGGCATAATCGCCCGACTGGAACAGGGCGTTGCCCAGACCCAGATAGGCCTTAAACGGCGTCGCATAGGATGCATCCTGAGTTGCGGCAGAGAACGCCTGGGCTGCGGTCGCATAGTCGCCCACGGCAGCAAGTGCC
>CALKBB010000270.1 GCA_937989795.1 uncultured Collinsella sp.
TGCCTTGGGTGACTTTGGGGTCGATTGGGGTTGTCTGCACAATTCGCGGTATTATGTTGCGGAGTTTTGAAAGGAGCCGCTGGTGGTCACGACGACGTTTGCTTCGCCTTTGGGCGAAATCTTGCTTGCCGCTGATGGCCGCGGTCTGACGGGACTTTGGTTTGAGGGGCAGGAGCATTTTGGCTCCACGCTTCTCAAAGAAGATCCCGAACATGTTGAAGGCGCCGATGCAGTTTCTGGTGCTGGCGGCATGTCGTCGGTGAGTCCGGCAAATGGTGCGGCGTCTTCGGTGCTTGAGCGTTCCTGGGCTTGGCTGAATGCTTATTTTGCAGGGCAGGAACCTCGGTTTACGCCGCCGTTGCATATGATCGGCACGGCGTTTCAGCGTGAAGTTTGGTACGAGCTGCTTTCTATTCCGCGTGGCGAGGTCGCTACGTATGGCGAGATCGCCCAGCGTGTTGCGGCTCGACATCGTGTACCGGGAAACGAGGCGCCCGTTGTGTCTCCCCGTGCCGTGGGGACTGCGGTTGCACGCAATCCCATTTCGATTATCGTGCCGTGCCATCGCGTGGTTGCCGCCGATGGTTCGCTCAACGGATATGCCGGCGGGCTTGACCGCAAGGAGTGGCTGCTTCGGCTTGAGGGCGCGTACGAGGAATAGTGCCCGAGCTCTTTGCATGATAAAGGTGCCGCGAAAGGGCGAGTTGCTGTTCTATCGTCTCCGGCGTGCGGACAAGCGTTTGACATCTGCGCCTTAAGTTTGGCTAAGCCATATCCTGCGTATTTAAAAACGCGCAGGTTGAGCGGCTAAGGCTGCGCTAAGGCGGTTGACGGTGCGCTATCATCGGCAGTATCGAAACCTGTATAGCCGTGCGCCAAAGGAACAACTATGAAGCTGATGCTTGCCGAGGACGAACCCGGCCTCTCCCGCGCCCTTACCGCGATTCTTCAACATAGCGACTACGAGGTCGATACCGCGCTCGATGGTCTGACGGCGCTCGAGTATCTGCTCGCCAACGACTATGACGCCGCAATTCTGGACATCATGATGCCCGGCATGGACGGTATCGAGGTACTCAAGCGCACACGCGCCGCCGGTAAGCGACTGCCCATCATCATGCTCACGGCAAAAAGCGAGGTGTCCGATAAGGTCGAGGGCCTGGATGCCGGTGCCAACGACTACCTGACCAAGCCGTTCGCCGCCAAGGAGCTGCTCGCACGCATTCGCGCCATGACGCGTGCCGCGACGGCAATTGACGCCACGACGCTCAGCGTGGGCAACGTGCGCCTCGACACGGCATCGTGCACACTCGTGGGCCCTTTGGGCGAGGAGCACCTGGCCAATCGAGAGTTTCAGCTTATGGAGCTCTTTATGCGCAACGCCGGCACGCGCATGCCCACCGAGCGTTTGATGCTCGAAGTTTGGGGTGAGGACGCGCCCGAAGGCGCTAACGTGGTGTGGGTCTATATCTCGTACCTGCGCAAAAAGCTGACGGCGCTTGGTGCCAACGTGGCCATCCGTGCATCGCGCAACCAGGGCTATTCGCTCGAGGTTGTTGAGGAGGGCGAATAGGCGTGAGCGCGAGTGCGTGGTGGAAGCGCACGACGGCAAAGCTCGGCATGGGCGCGGACTCGGGTAATCCGGGGCGCGCCGATGCTGCCAGTGCAATGGGACGTCGCCTGCGTCGTAAGTTCATCCTGGTTGCCATGGGTGCCGTGACCGCCGTGCTTACGCTTATCATCGCCGGCATCAATATCGTCAACTACTCGCATGTCTGCAAGATGGCCGACGCTCGTCTGGACTATATCTTGGCGGGCAAGGACGGCATCGATTGGACGGATGAGCCCAAGACCGATCTCGGCGAGGATGTGGGCGCCGGTAAGACCGCTGCCGGTGACAGGGTGGTCATGCGCACCGGGCGCTTCGAAGGTATGACGGCGGAGTCTCCCTTCGACACGCGCTACTTTACGGTGTCGATTGCCGGTGGGCAGGTGACCGATGTCAACACGGCCCGCATTGCCGCGGTGGGTGCCAAGCGTGCTGCACGCATCGCTGCAGGACTATATTCCAAGGGTTGGACCTCGGGCTTTTCTGGTAACTACCGCTATACGGTTACGGTTCAGGGCGACGAGACCACCTATGTGTTTGTGGACTGCTCGCGCGAGCTTGCAAGCTTTCATTCGTTTTTGAGCGCGAGCGTGGCGATTAGTTGCATTGGCTGGCTGGCGGTGTTGGCAATTGTGGCGGGTGCCTCGGGCGCGGTGATTCGGCCGATGGTCGAGAGCTACAGCAAGCAAAAGCGCTTTATTACCGATGCAAGCCACGAGATCAAGACGCCGCTGGCCGTGATTGATGCCGCCAATGAGGTGCAAGAGATCGAGAGCGGCGAGAGCGAGTGGACGCAGAGCATTCACGAACAGGTTGCACGGTTGACGGCGCTCACGGAGCGTCTGGTGTTTTTGGCTCGCATGGACGAGGGTTCGGCGGGCTTTACCATGATATCGATCGATCTTTCGGAGGCAGTGGACAAGGCGGCGTCGCCGTTTGAGTCGGTGGCGGTTTCGCGTGGCAAGCGTCTGTCGACGTCGATTGCGAGTGGCGTGCGGGCCCATGCCGATGCTGCAGCGGTGGCGCAGGTGGTTGAGCTGCTGCTGGATAACGCCACGCGCTATGCGAGTGAGGGCAGTGTAATTGAGTTGAGTCTGCGTGCCGTCTCACGCGGTGCAGGCAAAGGTTCGGCCGAGCTTGTCGTTTCGAACGCCGTGGACGAGCTGCCCGAAGGCGACCTAGATCGATTGTTCGACCGCTTCTATCGTGCGGACGTGTCGCGCAGCTCCAAGACGGGCGGCTCGGGCGTGGGCCTATCCGTGGTGCGTGCCATCGCCGAAGCCCATGGTGGGAGCGCTTCTGTCTGCGGCCACGGCAACCAGATCACCTTCACCGTCCGCCTCTAAAACCTGCCAAAATGAACCTGTCCCTTTTTGGTCGGTGCGAAATGGGTAATACTAAAGAGTTATCCGACCAGATGGGAATTAATCGATGGCCTATATCGAATTCAAAGACGTCATCAAGGCATACGGCGAGGGCGACGCCCGCATTCACGCACTCGACGGCGCGAGTTTTACGGTCGAGCGCGGCGAGCTCGCCATCATTTTGGGTGCTTCAGGCGCCGGTAAAACGACGGCGCTCAACATCTTGGGCGGCATGGACACGGCAACTTCCGGCACCGTGACGGTGGACGGGCGCGACGTGAGCTCCGCTAACGAGGCGCAGCTCGTGGAATACCGCCGCGCCGACGTCGGCTTTGTCTTCCAGTTCTACAATCTGGTCCCCAACCTGACGGCCCTCGAAAACGTTGAGCTCGCAGCTCAGATTTGCCCCGATTCGCTCGATGCCGAACAAACGCTTCGCCAGGTTGGCCTGGGCGAGCGCCTGGGCAACTTTCCGGCACAGCTTTCGGGCGGCGAGCAGCAGCGCGTGTCCATCGCCCGCGCACTGGCAAAGAACCCCAAGCTGCTTCTGTGCGACGAGCCCACGGGCGCGCTCGACTATAAAACCGGCAAGCAGATCTTGCAGCTGCTGCAGGATACCTGCCGCAAGCAGGGCATTACGGTCATCATCATCACGCACAACTCCGCGCTCGCGCCCATGGCCGATCGCCTGATTCGCTTTAAGAGCGGCCGCGTGGAGAGCGAGACGGTCCAGCAAAATCCCGTGCCTATCGAGACGATCGAGTGGTAGCGCCCATGGATCAGGACCGCCAAAACAGCCAACGCCGCGACGCGCAGAACACGGAGCGCGAGCAGGATTTTACGACCTACCGCACTGCCCAAAGCTCAAACGATATGGTGCCGACGGTGTTTCGCCGCGGTGTCTACCGCACGATTCGGGGCAGTCTTAAGCGCTTCCTATCTATCGTGGTCATCACTGCGCTTGGCGTGAGCGTGATGTGCGGCCTTAAGGCGGGCTGCGAGGATTTGTGCGATTCGGTCGACGCCTATTTTGACCAGCAGAATGTCTATGACATTAACGTGCAGTCGACCTATGGCCTTACGCGCGACGATCTCGCGGCTATCCAAGAGGTCGACGGCGTCGAGACGGTCGAGGGCATCTACACCGAGACCGCCTACACCGCCGTGGGCACAACGCGCGAGCGCGTGGTCGTGCAAAGTCTCTCCAAGGAGAACATCGATCAGCCGGTGCTGGTGAGCGGCGATTTGCCCGAGAGCGCCGATGAAGTCGCGGTGACTTCGAAGTTCCTGAAGGCTTCGGGCAAAAAGCTCGGCGATACGGTGAGCTTTGCCGCCAATAACGCGAGCTCGTCGAACCAAAGCGCCAAGGATCAGTTTGCCGCGGGCGATTACACCATTACGGCCGAGGTCCTCGATCCTACCGACGTGAGCTCCGACTCGACAGTCAACGCCTTTCGCGCTGCTTCGGCGGCGGACTATAAGTTCTATGTGAGCGAGGACGCCGCGACATCTTCTTCCTACTCCGCGGTCCACGTGATCGTCGAGGGAGCCAAGAGTCTTAACTCCTATTCAGATGCCTACACGACAAAGATCAACGAGGTCAAAGGCAATATCGAGAAGATCCGCGAGGAGCGTGAGAAGGCGCGGGTCCAGGAGTTGACGGTTGACACGCCGACAAGCTTGGATACGGCCGAGCGTCAGGCCGCCATGCTCTTTGGAATCGAGCAGGATAACATCAACCGTATGGCCGAGGGCAGCGAGGAGCGCGTCCAGGCTCAGGCCGAGTTGGACCAGCGCCGCGCCGCCGCCGACCAGCATTTTGCCGATGCCCGCGCCGAGCTTTCCGATCTGGGCGAATGCACCTGGTACATTCAGGACCGCGGTAACATCGCAAGCTACTCGAGCGTCGAGAGCGACAGTTCTTCGATCGAGGCCATCGCCACGGTTTTCCCATTTATCTTCTTTGTCGTCGCTGTGCTCATCAGCCTTACCACCGCCACGCGCATGGTCGAGGAGGAGCGCACGCTTATTGGCCTGTACAAGGCGCTTGGCTATTCACGCGAGCGCATCCTGTCCAAATACGTGGACTATGCGCTGTGGGCATGTCTGATCGGCGGCGTGCTCGGCAACATCATCGGATTTGTGGGCCTGCCGCTGTTCCTGTTTACGGTGTTCGACGACATGTACTCGCTGCCCCAGATGCTGCTCTCGTACGACATCGTGTCCTCAATCGTCTCGGTGGCGCTGTTTGCCGTGGGCGTGGTGGGCGCTACGATTATCGCCTGCCGCCACGAGATGGCCGAGACCCCGGCCTCGCTCATGCGTCCCAAGGCCCCACGCGCCGGCTCTCGCATCTTGCTTGAGCGCATCGGCTTTATCTGGCGCCGCATGGGCTTTTTGAACAAGGTGGCAGCACGTAACCTGTTCCGCTACAAAAAGCGCGCTTTTATGACCATCTTCGGTATCGCCGGCTGCACGGCGCTCGTGATCTGCGGTATGGGCATTCGCGACACGTCGGTGGCGCTTTCGCCCAAACAGTACGGGCATATCACGCGCTACGACCTGCTGGCGGTCGCCAATCCCGACGATTTTTCGCAGACGTGCGCGGCATTGGATGAGCGCAGCGCGGCCAAGGATTCTAACGTGACGGTGTCTTCGACGCTGCCGATCATGACCGACAACGTCACCTTTACGTTTGGCGGCAAGAGCGAAACCGTGCAGCTGATCGTGGTGCCCGATAACCGCACGAGTGACTTGGGCGATTACGTGCGTCTGGAGGATGAGTCCAAAGAACCGCTGTCTTTGCGTGACGGAGACGTGTATCTGAGTAAAAGTTCACAGCTGGTGCTGGGGATTCAGCCGGGCGATACGGCTCACGTCCAGGATTCGTCGCTCAATGTTGCCAAGGTCAAAGTCAGCGACATTTCGCTTAACTATCTGGGCAACACGCTTTACATGACGCAGGGCACCTATGAGCGCGCGTTCGGTCGAAGCGCACGTCTTAACGGCGTCTTTGTGCTGCTTAAGGGTTCGTCGGCCGACCAGATTGCGTTTAGCAAGAATCTTAAGAGTGACGGTTGGCTTACGATTTCGAGTACGGCCGAGCATTGGGAAAACTATGAGGCGAACTTTACGATTATCAATTCGGTCGTTGTGCTCGTGACCTTTATGGCAGCGTGCCTATCGTTTGTGGTGGTGTTTACGCTGTCCAACACGAATATCTCCGAGCGCGAGCGCGAGCTGGCGACCATTAAGGTGTTGGGCTTCCGCCGTGGCGAGGTACACCACTACGTCAACAAGGAGACGTTGATCCTCACGGCGATCGGCGCTGCGCTGGGCGTGCCGCTGGGCGGCTTGCTGGCCGAGAGTTTTACGTACATTTTGCAGATGCCGTCGCTGTACTTTGATGTCGAGGTCGAGCCGCTAAGCTACGTGCTCGCCGTGGTGCTTTCCTTTGGCTTTACGTTTATCGTCAACCTCGCTACCAATCGTACCCTCAACAAGATCGACATGGTCGGCGCCCTCAAGAGTGCCGAGTAACCTGCCAAAAAGGGACAGGTTTATTTTGGCAGGTTTTATCTGGGCAAACGCCGGACAACCATTAGGTGGCCCGGCGTTTGCCCCGTTTTGCTGGGGATGTCTGTCGTTCAGTGCTCTTACTGGCCAATCCAGTGTTGCGCATAGCTCTTAATGTCCTCGGTAAAACCGTCAAGGTCGTCAAGGGTGATCACGCTGTCGATAAGCAAATTGGCTATCTCGCGGTGCATTGTGCTGCGGCGAATGTCGTTTGCAATTACGCCTGAGGACAGCTTGTCTCTATTGAGGTGCTCTTCTAGTGCCCAAAATCTACTGGACGCTTCGCTGTCGCCGTTCAGCATCTCAACGTACTGGCCGATGAGCTTTTCCATATAACGTTCTTGCCATTGAGGAAGCATTTTCTTAAACAGCTTCCAGTCGCTTTCGGCTACGTCGCGCATATGTCCTCCGCTCGTCAAACGGGCTTTCCATTTGCCTTTCATTCTATTTGGTTTTCGCTCGCAGGCGTGGATGAGAGGCTCTCTTTAGCCTTCGAGATTGGGCTTGAATGGGTCGTATGCCACAAAACGGGCCTATCTACTACGTTTAATTGGATACTCTCAATCATGCCAGGAAAACGAAAAATAAAACCGCAGGTAAAAGGCCTGTCGATTTTCAAAAAAGGCAGGTATGGTCGGCTCTCTCGAGTTAAACGTAGTAAATAGGCCCTTTTCTTG
>CALKBB010000271.1 GCA_937989795.1 uncultured Collinsella sp.
TTGATTCGCTCGTCGACCGATAGCGGTGTGCTGATCTTGGCGGATCCTCGCCTGGTGACGAAGGGCTATGGCAAGAAGTTCTTAACGTCGCTGCCCACGAGCTCCTACCAGCGCATCGAATCGGCGCAGATCGGGCACTATCTGCAACTGTGGCGCGCACGCCACGAGCGGCGGCGCTAAAGCGGACAGACGAGGGTTTTTGCCATATCGCACAGACGCTTTGACAGGGCGGGGTCATCCAAGATGCGGATGGCTCCGCCCGCTGCGATTATCTGGCTCAGCAGCCAACGCTCGGAGCCGTAATGTACGGTTACCGTTGCCATGTCTGTCCCGCTGCGTTCGATTAGGGTGATGCCGGCCCAGTCCAGATGCTCCGCCATATCGAATGGCATCAAGAGCTTTGCGCTGCGCTGCGTCCGGGCAAGGGAATCGTGGAGGGATGCGACGTCCGGTGTGTGAGGCACGACGGAGTCTTCCGTCAAGGCGAGTCCCTCGATTTTATCCATGCGATAGGTGCGCTGCTCATCGACCGCGATGTCCCAGGCAATCAGATATGTTTGGTCGCCGTTTGCTGTAATGCGCAAGGGGTCGACCAGACGCTCACGTGGCCGTGCATCGTCCATCGAGCGATACGAGATGCGGCAGCGAACACCGTCCTGAATGGCGCAGCTCAGCTGCTGCCAGTGCGACCCGTGGTTGACGGTGTCAAAGACGCGCTGGTTATAGCCGAGCTCTTCGGGTAGAAGAGCATGTCGAATTCGAGCCGCCACCTGGGGCTCGATCCCCAACGATTCAAGTTCGTGGTTGAGCACAGCGCCCTCGGCGGCACTCAGGCGCAGCGGTAGCACACGCCCGGCGTCACCGGTGAGGACCACACGCTCGCCGCGGCATTCGCAGATGATGCGCGCGCCCGATTCTCGGTCCGCGAGCGTCGAGACGATCTCGAGAATCTCGTCGAGCGATACCCCCGTGATGTCAAAGCGACTGCAAATCTCGGTCCGTGTCATGCCGCTCTCGCCGGCGGCGTAGAGGGCCTCCATGATGTCGATGGCGCGCGAGAGCCTCTGCTCGCTGGTGAGTTTACGCACGGGCATGCTCGTGCACCGTCCTTTCAATGAGGTGGTTCCACGCCTGTTTGAGCGATTTGGGGGCCACGGGCCTCATGCCGTCCATGGCGTGGGCCATGCAAAATGAGGCGCCGGCTTCAAGATCGCGCACGTCAACGGTCCAGGTCCATCCCACATCGGTGTGTACGAGCTCACCTC
>CALKBB010000272.1 GCA_937989795.1 uncultured Collinsella sp.
CCTGCTCGCCTGCCTGGGCTCAAGTGTTCACCATGCGCCGGTGCTGCTCACCGAGCACGGTATCTATACCCGCGAACGCGAGGAAGAGATCATTCGCGCCGACTGGGTGGTGCCGTCGTTTAAGGACCGCTGGATTCGCTTTTTCTACCTGCTTTCGGAGGAGATCTACCGTCGCGCCTTTCGCGTGACGAGCCTGTTTCACAACGCCCGCAAGACGCAGATCGATATGGGCTGCGATGCGGACAAATGCCTGGTTATTCCCAACGGCATCCAGTTCGACCGCTTTAAGGATATTCCCTTAAAGCCCGATGACGGCTGGGTGGACATTGGCGCGGTGGTGCGCCTGGCGCCCATCAAGGACGTCAAGACCATGATTTATGCCTTCTTTGAGCTGCACGAGCGCCTGCCCAAGGTACGCTTGCACATTATGGGCGGCGTGGACGACGAGGAGTACGGTGCCGAGTGCCACGCGCTCGTCGATACCCTGGGTGTGCGCGACCTGATCTTTACCGGTCGCGTCAACGTGGTCGAGTACATGGAAAAGCTCGACTTTACCATTTTGACGAGCATCTCCGAGGGCCAGCCACTCAGCGTTCTGGAGTCGCTTGCCGCGCGTCGTCCCTGTGTGACGACCGAGGTGGGCTGCTGCCGTGAGTTGCTCGAAGGCGCCCCGGGCGACGACTTTGGCGTGGCAGGTTTTGTGACGCCGCCTATGTATCGCAAGGGCTTGGCCGATGCCATGGAGCGCATGTGCACAAGCCGCGCCCGCCGTATCGAGATGGGGGAGCGCGGCCAGCGTCGCGTTGCCACGTACTTTTTGCACGAGCAGATGCTCGCCAACTATCGCGCGCTGTACGACGAGACGGCGCGTGCGTTTGACCTGCCCAGAGAGGGGGAGTAGCCGGTGGCCGGAATCGGTTTTGAGCTCAAGCGCCTGTTTAGGCGCAAGGGTCTGTTTGCCACGATGCGTGCCTATGGCTACGCCGGCATTGTGTGCACGGGCCCCATGCTGCTGGGCGTGCTGCTCCAGGTGGGTGTCTTGGTGCTGTGCGGTCTGTGGGGCGTGGGACGCACCAACCAGGATCTGCTGGTGTGCATGGTGACCTATACGTTGCTGGCGTCGCTCACGCTCGCGAGCTTTTTCTCCATGCCGGTCACGCGCTTTTTGGCGGACATGCTTTTCGCTGAGCGCGAAGAAGAGGTCTTGCCCTCGTTTTGGGGCTCCAACGCCATCATGCTGGTTGCGGGCACGGTGCTCTACGGCGTCTTTTTGCTGTTCTCGGGCGTCACGCTGCTGCAGGGGCTGCTGTGCCTGTGGCTGTTCAACATTATGATCGTCAACTGGAACGGCATGAGCTATCTCACGGCCATCAAGGATTACCGCGGTATCCTGTGCAGCTTTGCGGCCGCCATTGGCGTGGCGTGCCTGTTCGCTCTGGCCGCGCTGGCGCTGGGGCTGCCGCCGGTCGAGGGCCTGTTGGCATCAATCGCCCTGGGCTACGGCGTCATGCTCGCCTGGGACGTGGTACTGCTGTACCGGTATTTTCCGCAGAGCGACCGCAGCCCCTGGCTCTTTTTGCAGTGGCTCGATCAGTTTATGCCGCTGGCGCTCACGGGCCTGTTTACCAACCTGGGGCTCTTTGCGCACCTGGTGATTATTTGGGCCGGTCCCATTGGCGTGCAGGTCAAGGGCTTGTTTTATGGTGCGCCCTACCACGATGTTCCGGCGCTCATCGCGTTTTTGACGATTCTGGTCACGACCGTCAACTTTGTGGTCTCGGTCGAGGTCAACTTCTATCCGCGCTACCGCGACTACTACAGCCTGTTTAACGACGGCGGCGTAGTGGGCGATATTGTGGTTGCCGAGGAGGAAATGCTCGCCACGCTCAACCGGGAGCTGTGGTTTTGCGCGCTCAAGCAGCTGTTTGTGACCGCGGCGGTCATCTCGCTCGAGACCACGGTGCTCTCGGCCCTGCCGCTGGGCTTTAACAGCCTTATGCACGGGTATTTTCGCACGCCATGCGTGGGCTACGGCCTGTATGCCGTGGGCAATACGGTGATGCTCATCTTGCTGTACTTTACCGACTACAAGGGCGC
>CALKBB010000273.1 GCA_937989795.1 uncultured Collinsella sp.
ACGGGTGCGCTCGCGGGCGCGGCACCGTTAGCAGCCACGGACTCAGCGGCAGCGGCCTGACGCTCGGCACGATTCCACACGCCCGAGCGGCCGCCCTCCTTGTGCAGCAGGCGAACGTCGACGATCTCCATGCCGCGATCGACGGCCTTGCACATGTCGTAGATGGTCAGGCACGCGGCACTCGCGCCGGTCAACGCCTCCATCTCGATACCCGTCTTGCCCGTCACGCCGGCCGTAACCAGCACGTGAAAGCCAACCTGCCCGTCCGCGCGCGCCGGCGCCCAGCCCTCGGGCACGTCATCGGCAGGCGTCCCCGCCGGAGCGATGGGCGCAATGTCGCACTTGCTCTTGGTAATGAGCAGCGGGTGGCACATGGGGATGATATCACTCGTGCGCTTGATGGCCATAATGCCCGCCACGCGCGCGCAGGCAAGCACGTCGCCCTTTTTGGCGCGGTCCTGCAGCGCCATGGCCTGCGTCTCGGGGTGCATGAGGATGGTGCCCTCGGCGATGGCAATGCGATGGGTCTCGGCCTTGTCGGACACGTCGACCATGCGCACCTCGCCCTTGGCGTCCACGTGCGTCAGCTCGTCTCGACGGGCGTCGCGGGCGGGCTCGGTAGCAGCGCTGGCAGTCGGCCGCGCGGACGCGTCGGCGTTGCCAGCATTCGTCGCGGTTGAGACTTTGTGGGCAGACATCGCGGCCCTGCGAGCGGCCTTGGTAGCATCGGCGTACCTGCTCTTGGCCATATGATCATCCTCCGATTTGGGACATAAATCGTTGCGTGCCCTCAATTATCGCGTGTTCCTGCGGTTTGTGGGCCACGGCATCGCGCCAAATCGAAAGTACCTGCATATCATCACCACGGCGCAGCGCCTCACGCACCGAATACTCGGCATCGCTGAACAGGCACGGACGCACGTTGCCATCGGCCGTCAGGCGCAGACGGTTGCAGCTCGCGCAGAAATGATTGGACATGGCGCTAATAAAGCCAACCGTTCCCGCCGCGCCCGGAAAGTGCCAATAGCGCGCGGGGCCCGCGCCGGCAGGAGCGTCGGTGATCTTAAGCGGTTCGAGCTCGCCCAGCCCCACCGCAGCGGCCCCGGCATTGATGCGCGCCCGCAGCTCGTCACTCGGCACGGTGTCGCTCGCGTCCCACAACTCGGGATTGAGCGCGGGCGCATGCGGATCCACAGCGCAATGCGAACTGGTGCGTTCGTCGCCGATGGGCATGTATTCGATAAAGCGCAGGTGGATGGGGCGGTCGACGGTCAGCCGTGCGAGGGCCGCCACATCCTGGTTGAGCCGGCGCACAACAACGCAGTTCACCTTAACGGGTTCAAAGCCCCAAGCCAGCGCCGCATCGATGCCGGCCATGGTCTGCTCGAGCCGACCCAGGCGCGTGATCTTTCCAAAGAGCGTAGGGTCGAGCGTATCGAGCGAGATGTTGACGCGGTTAAGCCCGGCATCTTTGAGCTGCGGCGCCAGCTTGGGAAGCAGGGCGCCGTTGGTGGTGAGCGAGATGTCCTCGATCTGCGGAATCGCACGAATGTCGCGAATAAGCGGAATGATACGGCGGCTGACCAGCGGCTCGCCACCCGTCAGGCGCACGCGGCGAATGCCCTCTCCCGCCACCAGACGCACAAAGCGGGCAATTTCCTCGGCACTGAGCAGCTCGTCGTGCGCGCGGGGCACCACGCCATCGGCCGGCATACAGTAAATGCAGCGGAAATTGCACTTGTCGGTAACGGCAATGCGCAGGTAGTCGATATCGCGGCCAAAGCCGTCATGTTGCACGTGCCCGTCCACGCAGTCCTCCCCTCACGCTGGCCTTTATTCTTCGGGGAATATAGTACCGCACGGGAAGAATGGGTCGACATGCGTACGACACGACGCAGGTGAACGGCATTTCCAAGCGCAAACACGATCTGGCTCGGCCGTCCATGTTCAATGAGGCATGCCTACGCACACAACTTTTTTTCGCCCGGCACCCAACAAAAACCTTGACTCTACAATCGTTGTAGGGTTTTCACTACTACACTGGTAGCTAAATGAACCAAGCCAGAAAGTGCCCCGCCCATGGAACACGACCTCACACGCGGCAATGTCCTTAAGACCATCGCGGTCTTTGCTCTGCCCTATATGCTCTCGTACTTTTTGCAGATGCTCTACGGCATGGCCGACCTGTACATGATGGGGCAGTTTAGCGGCGCTGCCGGCATCACCGCCGTGGGCAATGGCGCGCAGACGCTCTATATCATTACCGTGACGCTCGTGGGCCTGGCCATGGGAACGACGGTCATCGTCGGCCACGCCGTGGGTTCGCGCCGCTTCGACCGCGCCGAGACCGCCATCGGCAACACCATCACGCTCTTTATGGGCGTCTCGGTGGTACTGGCCGTCATCTTGTTTGCACTATGCCCGCAAATCGTGGCGCTCATTGGTACGCCGCCCGAGGCGGTCGAAGGCACCGCCGCCTACCTGCGTATCTGCTTTGTCGGCATTCCCTTTATCGCCGCGTACAACATCCTCTCGGCCATCTTTCGCGGCCTGGGCGATTCGCGCTCGCCCATGTACGTGATCGGTGTGGCGTGCATCATCAACATCGCACTCGACTTTCTGTTTATCGGCCACATGGGGCTCGGCCCCGTGGGTGCGGCGCTCGGCACGGTAACCGCCCAGACGGTCAGCGTTGCCCTCGCGCTCGTGTGGCTCAAGAGCCGCCGCACGAACATCCACGTTAAGCGCAGCGACCTGCGCCCCCAGCCCGAGGTGCTCGGCAGCATCCTTAAGATCGGCGTGCCCGTGGCCGTCCAGGACGGCTGCATCCAGGTGGCGTTTATGTTTATCACCGTCATCGCCAACCACCGAGGGCTCGTCGACGCTGCCGCCGTGGGCCTGGTCGAGAAGATGATCAGCTTTTTGTTCATTGTGCCGAGTTCCATGGGTGCCACCGTCAGCGCGCTCACGGCGCAAAATGCCGGTGCGGGCAAGGGCAACCGCGCGCGTCAGGTGCTCAAGAATGCCATGACGATCTCGGTGGTGTACGGCTGCCTGATCACGGTGCTGATGTGGCTGGTGGCACCGGCGTTTATTGGCTTTTTTGCCAAGGACCCTGCGGTGGTCGCGGCCGGTACCGGCTATATGCACAGTTATATTTTCGACGCAATCTTTGCCGGCATCCACATTTGCTTTAGCGGCTTTTTCGCTGCGTATGGCAAGAGCTACATCGGCTTTGCTCACAACGTGCTGGCCGTGGCGCTCATTCGCGTGCCCGGCGCCTGGCTGCTGTCGAACGCCTATTCCGATACGCTGTTTCCCATGGGCATCGCTTCGCCGTGCGGGTCAATTCTATCAGCGGTTATTTGCGTGATGGCATTTACCGTGCTCAACCGCCGCGGAGATTTTGACAAGCTGGTGGCGTAGCGGGGCGACGCGGGCCTGGCACCCCTCCCCTGCTTTTCACCGAAAGGAGCGGTCCCATGACCGACTCGCCAACTGAACATACTGAGGGTCTGCTCCGCATTGGCGAGGTGGCGCGCCTGTTTAACCTGAGTGTGGGCACGCTGCGCCATTACGAGCAGATGGGCTTGCTGGACCCGGCACACATCGATCCGACGAGTGGGTACCGCTACTACGGATCGCGGCAGCTCTCCACCCTCAACACCATCTGTCACCTGCGTGTTCTCGACTTGCCGCTCGCACAAATCCGTGAGTTTGTGACCACGCGCGATGTGGACCTCATGCAGCGGCAGCTAGCGCAGCAACAGGAGCTCATCGAGCGCAAGCGCCGCGAGTTGGAGCGTGTGTCGCGCAAGATCGATAACCGGCTTGCGCTGCTGCATGATGCCCTGAACACCGAGCTCGATACCATCTGCACAATCGATGCGCCCGAGCTCCGCTGCGCCGTGTTGCGCGAACGCGTCAACCCTACCGATGCCTATGCGCTGGAGTGGCAAATTCGTCAGCTGCAGAAAGGCCAGCACGAGACCTTTGTCTTTCTGGGCAACTTAGGCGTCGGGATTAGCGCCGAGCGCCTCGCCGCCGGCGACTTTGATGGCTACGACGAGGTCTTTTTGCTGCTCGATGACACCGATGATTACGTGGGCGACGTCGAGATGCGACCCGCCGCACGCTGTCTGACCATTAGCTTTCGCGGCACACATGGGCAAGCAGCCCCACGCTACGAGCAGCTGCTCGGCTATATGCGCGAGCACGGCCTGACACCCGCCGGTCCATCGCGCGAGATTGCCCTGATCGACGACATCATCAGCGACGACCCCACAACCTACGTGACGCTAATCACGGTGCCGGTTACCCCAGCAAAGTAAGAACCGCCCGGAATGCATCGTGCTTCCGGGCGGTTCTTCAATTTGGTTATCGATGTACTAAGCCTGGGGCACCTGACCAGTCGCAAGGATCTGCTCGAGTGCGTCCTCGTCCAGCACGGGTACGCCCAGCTGCTCGGCCTTGGTGAGCTTGGAGCCCGCGGCCTCGCCCACCACCACATAGGCGGTCTTTTTGGAGACGGAACCGCTGGCCTTGCCG
>CALKBB010000274.1 GCA_937989795.1 uncultured Collinsella sp.
TGGTGGAGCTGCGTCTGGCGACACTTCGGCTGGCGATTCGTCGACTCCTGGCTCTGACGGCGCTGCAGGCGGTGCGGATTCTGGCTCTTCCGATGCGGGCACTTCTAACGGTACCGGCGACTCTTCTGCCGATGCCGGCTCCTCTAACGGTTCTGACTCCGGTGCTTCCGAGGGCGGCTCGAGCGAGGGCTCCAAAGCTGGTGATTCCTCGACGGAAAATAAGCCTTCTACCGGCGAGCAGCTTGGCTCTATGTTGGGCTCATCTTTGATGGCGGGCATTAACGGCGGCTCTTCTTCTGGCGAGGAATCGTCTGAGCAGGGCTCCGGCTCTAATGCCAACGGTGCTGCTGATGCTTCTGCCGGTGCGGGTGCGAAGCAATCCGACGCTGATGCCCAGAAGGCCGGTGACAAGGGCGGTACTACGACCACCGCGACGACCAAGACCTCGGGTGGCAATATGCCCAGGACGGGCGACCTCATCGTGATGGCGAGCCTTGCGAGCGCGAGCTTGGCCACGCTGGGTGCTACGTCTATCGTGAGCGGTAAACATAAGCTCGATCAGCAGAATAAGGCCGCTGGTGAGGACGGTTTCGAGGAGTAGCTTCTCGCTTGCCGAATAACTTAAGAGTCGGGACGGGGTCCGGTGCGAATGCATCAGGCCCTGTTTTGTTGTACAACGATTAGTTATGCCCCCCTCACACCCCATGTTGCTACCGTTGCCCGATATGTTTGCGCGGCGACATTAGTACGTGTGAGGCGGCCATTACAATTGGCATCGTGCTGCGATTTAGGGGGAACGTTTTGGTGTCTGAACAGGCAAATAATTGTTGTGCTGCCTGCTTTGGCGTGCGCTTGATCGGTGGTGCCGACGATGCGGTTTTGCCGATTGACATGCATGACTATATGGAGGCTCTTGGTCGCTGCACGCTGGTCGACAAGACCATGTTTATTGCCGATGTTCTGAATTGCGATGCGTCCGTTATGGTGTGCTGCCGACCCGAGGGTTTTGGCAAGAGCATGAACTTGTCGATGCTCAAGGCTTTTCTGGAGCGTTCCGTGGTCAGTCGCGCCGGTCGGATCTCGTTTGCCGATGCTCAGATTTGGGATGCGGACGGCGGGCGCTATCGGGACGAGTACGCTTGCTATCCGGTGATATCGCTGGACTTTTCTGGTGCTGGGAGGCGTGGCGCCGCTGTTGCCGACGTCGTGCTCGATACTCTTTCGGGCGAATGCGCTCGTCTGTTGACGCTCTTGGAGGCTCCGGATTTAGCACGAGATAAGGTGCGTCACATCGAACGCGTTGCGCGTGGCGTAGCGAGCTCGGACGAGGTTGACTCGGTGCTCGGTGTGCTCATTGAGCTGCTGGAGATGGCCTGCGATGAGCAGGTTGTATTGCTCGTTGATGGGTACGACGCGGCGTGGTCGCGCCGTGCGAGCGCGAGGGACGCATCCGGCGCCGGTCCGGCGGAGCTGCTCGATCGCGTGCTGTTCGACGCCATTGCCGCTGCTGGTAATTCGCTACGCTTGGTTTGTCTGATGGGGGAGCGCCCCGGTCCTGCCGAGGCGGCACTTTCTTCGCGAAATTGCTCGTATTGTCTTTCGACGCCGCTCTCGATGTGGTGTGACCGATGGTTTGGCTTTTCGGATGCCGAGGTCGAGGCCCTGTTAAGTCATGCTGGACGCGAGGAATGCCTGGATGATGCGCGTGAATGGCTCGAGGGATATCGGTTTGGCAGGACCTATTGCTCAAGTCCGGCGCGTGTGATCGGTTTTCTGGACCGAGGTTGCACGGCACCCGTGCGTGCCGATCTGTATGAGTATGCCGATTGCCTGAGTAGGGCAGTTGCCGGATGGAATATCGACCGCCTTTCGGTCTTGTTCGATTTGCTCGAGGCCCATGGATGTGTTGAGGCCCCGCTTTGTTTGGGCACTGCGGGGCTAGGGGCCTCGCCTGATGATGGCTTGTGGACGGCGCTGTATCTGTCCGGATTCCTGACGACGGATATGACCGAGGAGCCAGAGCATGACAATCGCCTCCGTGCTCTGCGACTGCCCAATAATGAGCTTCGCCAGGCCTTGCGTCTAATGATTATTGAGTGGTTTGAGTGCGCTGCCGAAGACATTCGAGACGTCGATGCGTTTCGCGACGGGTTGTGTCGTGGGGACGAGGATGCGGTGAGACAGGCACTAGATCACATCCTGGGAGATGCGGGAATCGGTGCGACCGACCCAGATGCGCCGCTGCCATATCACCTGCTCTTGCAGGGGCTCTGCTTTGGCTTGCCGGGCTATGCCAATCCTGCCTCGAGGCGAAAGCGTGGCGCGAATCGCTGGGACATTCAGGTTTTTCCTACGGGCTCTGTGTTTGACGTGACAGACACGATCGGCATGCTCGAAGAGCGTCCGCTGATAACAATCAACTTGATGTATGACCCCGGTGTGGATGCGCTGGGCCTGGAGCTGCTGGCCGTTCAGGCGCTGCTCGACATAGAGCGCGACGGCATCGACAAGATTCGCGTGCCGCGACCCGGTGTGGGCCGTATGCGCTGGGGATTCGGTTTTGACGGGCAGCATGTGGCAGCGGTGTGCCAGCGGCTGTAGGGGCAGGCGATGCTGCGGGGGTGCCCGCTACTCCGCGTCCTTCATGGGCGGCATGGGCTTCCAGTTGGGATCCTTGATGATCTTGCGGGCGTCTTTCATGCCACGGCGCAGCGCCGGAATGCCGGTCTTAAAGCATTTGTCGACGGCGGCCAGGCGAATGAATTCCTTGCAGAAGGTCGCGGCATTGCCCAGACGGAACAGCATGGGGTGGTAGTCACCGTAGACCTGCATATAGCGAGCGAGGAAGCCTCGGTTGCGCATGATGTAGTAGCGGTTGGTGTCGCTCGTGGAGTTGAGCTGGCGTTTGCCCGCGATATCCCAGTTAGAGACGGCACGGGCTCGCTTGAGAACCACGTCGGCGACCACGGCGGCGGGGAAGTGCTGGCTGGCCACGTAGCCGTAACAGGCATCGTCGCCGTAGATAAAGAAACGCGCGTCGGGCAGGCCGATCTTGTCGACCACGCGACGCGAGAACAGGCCGCCTTCAAAGCACAGCTGGTTCATGGCGCGGTAGCCCTCGGGGCCCAGGTCCCACTTAGCGATGGGGTTGGGGATACCAAGCGAAAGGATAAGCTGGTACTGCCAAAAGAAGGCGCCACCGTCGAAGTCCAGGCGCGAACCCTGGATGACATCGTAGCGGTAGGTCCACTTGGCAAGACGCTCAATGCCCTCGGGGATAACGAGCACGTCGTCGTCCATTACCCAGAACCACTGGGCGCCCAGGTCGTAGGCGCATTTAGTGCCGGCAGAGAAGCCGCCCGCACCGCCGCCGTTTTCGAGCTGCGGGGCGTAGATCACACGGTCGGTGCCGCCCTTCGCGTCGGGCTGCTCGGTGTCGATGCCCCACAGGTTGGCCAGGCGCTCGTTGAATGCGGTGCACATGGCCTCGGTCTCGCGCGAATTCTCGTTATCGACAATCACGATGCGCCAGGGCGTTGCCGTGAGCTCGGTCATGGAGTCGAACAGGTTGGCCAGGAGTTCCTGGCGCTTGTACGTAACGACGACGATGGCGAGCTTATCGATGGGAGCGGGAAGGGTTGAAGACATGGGGCAATATATCCTTTCACGCGCGGCGCGCATGCGCTGCACGGAAGCTATCGAATACGTCCTTGGGACTGTTCTATTGTAAAGGGTCGGCGCACCTTGACGGCAAGCTTTGAATAAAACGCAGGAACCTGCCACGGGTGTAGCGGCTTTAGCGTCTGACGGCAGCGTGTCTATTGCCGCTTGAGCTTGCGATCGATAAGGCTTCTAGCTGCATCGATGATGAGGAGCGCTAAGGCAAAGACGATGCTAATGACGGTACCCGTGGCGATACATATAGCTGCTGGGCTGTTTTGGCTGACCAGTATGTTTGCGAGCAGCGTATTGAAGACGGGACGCCACAGGCTACTGGTGAGCGACTGCATCACATAGAAACCGAGCGTGGCGGTCGATAAGGTGACGATGACACCTGCAGTCCGCGGATTGCCTGAGGCGCTGCGTCGGGTTGCCGCAAAGAGCAGGGAGGCGGCAGCGAGGGCAAACGAGAACAACGAGGTCGATTTGTAGGAGAGGACTGCCATCGCCGTGAGGTTGCCGGTGAAGGAGAGTGCTCCTTCCAGGATGGTGGCGAGCACCAAAACCGTTGCGAGCGAGCGCATGCCCAAGGCGCCCGCCCTGTCCGACTCCATGACATCGGTAACGTCGCGGAGCAGCCCGCCGATCAAAAACGCGATTACGTACGTGGCAGCGCTCATGAGCTTCTGCAGCCAAGAAAACTCACCGCTGCTTGCCGCACTCATGGCGGCCAAATACCCGTTAACAACAAATGCGAGGATGCCAACGGCGATGACCGTCGTCTTGTAGGTTTTCTGGGGGAGTCGACTCTTAGCCAGTCCAAACCATGGCGCC
Source organism: uncultured Collinsella sp. (assembly GCA_937989795.1). Classification (GTDB taxonomy): domain Bacteria; phylum Actinomycetota; class Coriobacteriia; order Coriobacteriales; family Coriobacteriaceae; genus Collinsella. The sequence goes on from CALKBB010000274.1 coordinate 4,495, forward strand.
ATGCAGACCGCGGCGGCGTAGACCCAGATAAACTCAAGGCCTAGTGTGAACCAGTAGTGCGTGTTGAGGGTAACATCGGGAATGGGGGAGACGACCGTGGACCACGTGAGCGCCACGAGACAATAAAACGCAGTGGGCATAACGACCTTGCCAAGGCGATGCGCCGTCCGTTGTACTTGCGACTTCCACGTTGCTCCACCGTCCCAAGCACGCGTGGCCGAAGCGATGAGAAAAAAGCCCGAGATCATAAAGAAGACCTCGTTGGCCCAGCAGCCCAGCAAGTTGATAAAACCGAGCACGCCGGAATAGGGGAAGGTGGCGAGCGGCGCATATTCCGGCAAGCCGACGCAGGTCGCCTGGAAGGTCCACTGAAACGTGTGGAATATGGCAATCCCAGCGACCGCGACCAAGCGCAGCGCTTCGATGGATATATTGCGTGCGGCTTTGGGCTGCATGACTTCCTTTCGTATCGGTTTGCCTCTGCGGGCTCCATAGATTATATAAACGCCCGCGGGCGGGACGACCCTTTGATACCATTAACGGCAGGTATTTCCTAAGGAGCACATTTGTCTACTAATTCCTCTGGCAGCCCCGTCCTGTCGCTGCTCATTCCCATCTACAACGTTGAGCGCTACCTGCGCGAGTGCCTCGATTCCGCCGTGGCGCAGACGCTTAAGGACATCGAGATCATCTGTATCAATGACGGCTCTACCGACAACTCGCCGGCGATTATCCGCGAGTACATGGAGCGCGATGCGCGCGTGAAGATGATCGAAAAGGCCAACAGCGGCTACGGCGACTCCATGAATCGCGGGCTTGAGATGGCGCGTGGCAAGTACGTGGGCATTCTGGAATCCGATGACTTTATGGCGCCCGATGCGCTCGAAAAGCTTGTCTCGGCCGCCGATAACAATAACGCCGACTTTGCAAAGGCGAACTTTGATTTTTACTGGTCTAAGCCCGAGGAGCGTCGCTCGCTGCACGAGATGTTTAAGCCCAAGTACTGCGGCAAGCCGGTGCACCCGAGCGACACGACGCAGTTCTTTAAGCAAAAGCCGTCGATTTGGTCGGCCGTGTACCGCCGCGATTTTCTTGAGCGCAACGGCATCAAGTTCTTGCCGACTCCGGGAGCATCCTTTCAGGACACGTCGTTTGCCTTTAAGGTGATCGCATGCGCCGACAAGGCCGTTTACCTGCACGATGCCGTACTCTCGTATCGTCAGGACAACGAGAACTCCTCGGTCAACTCTTCGGCTAAGGTCTTTTGCGTCAATACCGAGTATGCCGAGATCGAGCGCTGGATCCGAGAGGATTTTGCCCGCGACCACGCAAGCGATGACGTCGCCCGCATGCTCGAGTTCAATCAGCTCATTAAGTACGATTCGAACATGTGGAACTACGTGCGCCTGGCGCCTAAGTTCTATAAGGAGTTCCTGGTGCAGATGGCCAAAGAGTTCCAAACGGCCTTGGACGCCGGGGAGTTTTCGCTGGACGATCTTAAGCCGTGGAAGCGCGCGAATCTTGCTGCCATCCTCAAAGATCCTGAGGGCTGGGTTGACGAGCATCCGACTTTTGTGACGGATGGTGCCTTGGGACGCGCCAAGTACTACGCATCGGTTGGAGGCCCCGGCGTGGTCGCTGCCTTCCTCATTGAATCGCTGAAGGGGTAGGTCGGTATGGGAGAGGCCTCGATTCCCAAAGCGACTATTGTCGTTCCCGTATACAACTCCGCGCGCTCCATTCAGAGATGCCTCGACTCGCTGCTGGCACAGTCCGAGCGCTCGATTCAGGTTGTTTGTGTCAACGACGGTTCGGTTGACGATTCGCTGGGCGTCTTGCGTCAAATTGCGCAGGCCGACGATCGTGTGCTGGTGATTGACCAGGAAAACGCCGGTGTCTCGTGCGCTCGAAATGCTGGAATCGATGTCGCCAAGGGCGAGGTGGTTTTCTTTGTAGACGCCGATGATTACATCGACGCTCGGACGGTCGAGTGCGTGCTGCATGCCATGGAGTCTGCTGATGCCGAGGTCGCCGTTTTTGGCGGCGTCTGCGAGCCGTCCGACGCCGCGCCCAAGCGGGTCCAGCAACTCATGAGCCCCAAGGTGGGCACTTTTGGCGCCCGTGACCCCCAGTTACTGTTCCACGCAAACACACAGCCCTATGCGTGCCGCGCGGCTTTTTCGCGCGAGCTGCTCAATCGCGAAGGCATACGCTTTGCCCCCGGCTTGGCCTTGGGCGAGGACGTTGTCTTCCAGTTCGCCGCTTACGCGTTGGCCTCAAAGACCGTTGTCATGTCGGACAGGTTCTACCACTACGTGATGGAGAGCGAATCGGCGACGCACGAGTTCAACAGTGCTGAGGCACGCGCCAAAAAGCTCGACGCACACATGAGGATGCTCGAGGAAGTTTTGGAAGATTGGGCGGGTTACGGCCTTTTGGATCTATGCCCTGGAGAGCTGATCACCTGGTTCTTGGACCTTATCGTGTTTGATTTGGCACGCTTGGATGCCGATGGTTTCCGTCGCGTGGCCGGCCGCGTCAACAGGGCTTTCACGACGTTTTTGGGAACGGCGTGGGCGGATATGCCTGCCAAGGGCGCCGTTTGCCGTGTGGCTCATAAGCTCGTTGCGGCGACCTCGGGCGTTTCGATGGCAGACGCCACGCTGTTCTATCTTTCGACCCGCGGTCTCAAGGCCTGCCTGGAGCGCTTTATCTAATTCTGGGCACTGCCGTGCGCCGTTGCATCGCTGCTAAAATAACCCTGTTACACGCAATTCAACAGGAGGTTCTCTTGCAGAACTCTGATACCCCTAAAGTTTCGCTGCTTGTTCCCATCTGCAATGTTGAGCGCTACCTGCGCGAGTGCCTCGATTCTGCCGTTGCGCAGACGCTCAAGGACATTGAGATCATTTGCATCAACGACGGCTCTACCGATGGCTCGCCGGATATCATCCGCGAGTACATGGATCGCGATGCGCGCGTCAAGATGATTGACAAGGCCAACAGCGGCTACGGCGACTCTATGAACCGCGGCCTGGAGATGGCGCGTGGCGAGTACGTGGGCATTTTGGAGTCCGATGACTTTATGTTCGAGGATTCGCTTCAAAAGCTGGTTGCCAAGGCCGACGCCGAGCATGCCGATGTCGTTAAGGGCGACTTTTACCTGTACTGGTCTGCGCCCAGCGAGCGCCGCGAGCTGTTTGGAATTATCGACGAGCATATGACGGGTGCCGCATATCGCCCCGTCGATCGCCCGGGCATTTTCTACCGCAAGCCTTCCATTTGGTCAGCCATCTATCGACGCACGTTCCTTAACGACAATCAGATTCGGTTCCTTCCCACGCCGGGCGCCTCGTATCAGGACGCCGGCTTTAACTTTAAGGTTTGGGCTTGCGCCGAGCGTGCCGCGTTTATTGCGGACCCCATTTTGTGCTATCGCCAAGACAACGAGAAGAGTTCCGTTAATTCGCCCAACAAGGTGTTTTGCGTGTGCGACGAATATGCCGAGATGCAGCGCTTTTTGGATGAACGCCCCGAGCTTAAGGCTCGACTTCAGGGTATTTTAATGCGCATGAAGGTCGATACGTACCGCTGGAATGATGAGCGCTTGGTCGATGAACTGCGCGAGCAGTTTTGGAAGAAAGCCTCGTCCGAGCTCAAGGCCGATTGGGATGCCGGTCGTTTTGACCTGTTGCTCTTCGATCCGCGCGGCGAGACCGACCTGCGTTTGATGGTCAAGTCGCCCCGTGCCTATATCGATTCGCGCTTTGATTTTAAGAAGCCGGGCAAGCTCAATACGTTTAAGCACTACTTTAAGATCGGCGGCCTGCCGCTGGTTTGGCGCGTGCTGACGTATCAGCGCGCCTACGGCGATAACCCGCATCCCGACGACGTG
>CALKBB010000275.1 GCA_937989795.1 uncultured Collinsella sp.
GTGGTCTTCGGCTCGTGCGGAATCTACGAAAATCGGGCCTACATTCCTCCCCTTAGGTATCGATTACTTCAGTCATTAATGACTTCGCTGAGGCTTAAACAAACACACAGAATAACACAGGTAGTTGGGGTTATTGCGCATATATAAAATAGCCTCCGACCGCGGGTGGTCGGAGGCTATTTGCAAACACGTTTTAGGCTGGTCTAGCCGTAGATGCGCTGGGGCTGCTCATCGCCCTTTACGGAGGCTTCGGTCACGACGACCTTGGAAACGCCCTCCTCGCTGGGGAGGTCGAACATCGTCTGCTGCAGCACGTCCTCGCAGATGGAGCGCAGGCCGCGGGCGCCGGTCTTGCGGGCAAGCGCCATACGGGCGATCTCATGCAGGGCGGCATCCTCAAACTCAAGCTCAACGTCTTCGAGCTGGAACATCTTGCGGTACTGACGCACCACGGCGTTCTTGGGCTCGATCAGGATCGACACCAGGTCGTCCTCGTCGAGCGCCTGCGTCTGGGTGACGACGGGCGTACGTCCCACAAACTCGGGGATCATACCAAAGGCGTTGAGGTCCTGCGGGAGCACCTGGCGCAGCAGGTCGTTCTCGTCGACCGAGGTGGGGCCGGCGATCTCGGAGTTAAATCCCACGCCCTTGTTGCCCACGCGATCGGCGATGATCTTATCCAGACCCACAAAGGCACCGCCGCAGATAAACAGAATGTTGGTCGTGTCGATCTGCAGCAGCTCCTGTTGGGGATGCTTGCGCCCGCCGGTGGGCGGAACGCTTGCCACCGTGCCCTCAAGAATCTTAAGCAGCGCCTGCTGAACGCCCTCGCCCGAGACATCGCGGGTAATGGAGAGGTTCTCGGCCTTGCGGGCGATCTTGTCGATCTCGTCCACGTAGATAATGCCAACCTGCGCGCGCTCAATATCGCCATCGGCGGCATTGATGAGCTTGAGCAGGATGTTCTCCACGTCCTCGCCCACATAACCGGCCTCGGTAAGCGCGGTGGCGTCGGCGATGGCAAACGGCACCTCGAGGATGCGCGCAAGCGTCTGGGCGAGCAGGGTCTTGCCGGTACCGGTGGGACCGAGCAGCAAAATATTGGACTTGGCGAGCTCCACCTCGTCCATATCATCGTCGAGCTGTGAGTCCAAGCCGTCGTCAAAGGCCGAAAGCGCAGCGCCGCCCTCGATCACGCGGCGGTAATGGTTGTACACGGCAACCGACATGGCACGCTTGGCGTCCTCCTGGCCCATGACATAGGCCGAAAGCTCGTCATAGATCTCGTGCGGCGTCGGTACATGCGTAATGACCTGGCGGGCATCGTCCTCGAGCTCAAAGCCCTCGGCCTCGGGATCCAT
>CALKBB010000276.1 GCA_937989795.1 uncultured Collinsella sp.
TGCCGGCAGCGACGTGCGATTTGAGGATGCGAGCTTTACCTACGAGGGCGCCGAAGCACCTGCTGTCAGCCATGTGAGTTTTAGCGTTTCCGCGGGTAGCACCCTCGCCCTGGTGGGTCCCTCTGGTGGCGGTAAGTCAACCTGCGCAAGCCTGATCCCGCGTTTTTGGGATGTTTCCTCGGGTCGAGTGCTCGTAGGCGGTGTGGACGTTCGCGATATGGATTCGCACGAGCTTATGGACCAGGTCGCCTTCGTGTTCCAGACCAACCAGCTGTTCCGGCAAACACTTGCCGATAACGTGCGCGCCTCCAAGCCTACGGCCACTGACGACGAAGTGCGTGCGGCCCTCTCCGCAGCTCAGTGCGACGACATTGTGGCCAAGCTCCCACAGGGCATCAATACCATGCTCGGTGCCGGCGGAGCATATCTTTCGGGCGGCGAGGTCCAGCGCGTGGCACTCGCCCGCGCGATCCTTAAAGACGCGCCTATCGTGGTGCTCGATGAGGCCACGGCGTTTGCCGATCCCGAGAACGAGGCGCTCATCCAACGTGCTTTTAGCAAACTGGCGGCGGGTCGCACGGTCATTATGATCGCGCACCGACTCTCGACTGTAGTGGGCGCAGACCAAATCGTGGTGCTCAACCAGGGCAGCGTGCAGGAGTCGGGTACCCATGCCGAGTTGCTGTCCCAAAATGGCCTGTATGCCAAGATGTGGGCCGAGTACGAACAGGCCGCGAGCTGGAAAATCACTGCAGCGACCGCGGATGCCACCGTCACGAAGGGAGGCGAGGCCTAAATGTTCGCCTCATTCCAAAAGAAGTATTTCCTATCCGATAAAGGCGTCGCCGGCGTAAAACGCGGCATTTTCTGGACCACGCTCACCAATCTCATCACCATGGCCGGCATGGGCTTTTTATTCCTGGTTATGGCCGGCTTTGTCGAGCATCTCGTCAGCGGGGCTGACCTGCCGGATGCCCTGCCGATCGTGGGCGGCCTCCTGGTCTTTTTCGTGTTGCTCTTTGCCTCTAACTGGCAGCAGTATTACTACACCTACTGCATCTTTTACGAGGAGTGCGGCAAGCAGCGTATGGAGATTGCCGAGCGCTTGCGCAAACTGCCGCTGTCGTTTTTTGGTCGTCGTGATCTGGCCGATTTAACCGAGACCATCATGGGCGACGTCCAGGCCATGGAGCACGCCTACAGCCACGTGCTGGGAGAGCTTTGGGGTGCCATCATCGCAAGCGCCATTGTCTTCGTGGCATCGCTGTTCTTTTGCTGGCAGCTGGCGATTGCGGCGTTTTGGAGCGTTCCCGTGGCCTTTGCCGTGTTGTATCTAACACGCGGCCCCATGACTCCGGTGTTTGATCGCGTGCGCGCCGAGAAGGTCAAGGTTACCGAGGCTATTCAAGAGACGCTCGACTGCGTTCGCGAGATTCGCGCCACCAACCAGGAGGCCCATTATCTTGAGGGACTCAACGCCGTGATCGATGCCGAGGAGCGCGAGACCACCAAGGGCGAGCTCGTTAACGGGCTTTTGGTCAACTCCGCCTTTGCCATCCTGCGTCTGGGCATTGCCACCACGCTGGTCACGGGCGCCGCGATGGTCGCCTCCGGGCAGGTCGACTTTTTGGTGTTGTTTGCCTTCCTGCTTATGGTGAGCCGTATCTATGCGCCCTTTGACCAGGCATTAATGTTAATGTCCGAGCTGTTTGCCGCCGAGTCGTCTGCCAAGCGCATGCGTTCCATCATGGAAGAGCCTGTGGCGCGGGGCAGCGAGAACTTTAAGCCTGCGGGCCACGATGTGGTGTTCGATCACGTGGCATTTGGCTATGGTGCGGGCGAGGACGGACGCGCCGGCGAGAAAGTTCTTACCGATGTGAGCTTTACCGCCAAGGAAGGCGAGGTCACGGCGCTGGTCGGTCCTTCGGGTTCCGGTAAGTCTACGGTGAGCCGCCTGGCCGCGCGCTTTTGGGATGCCACTGCGGGCAAGGTTGCCGTGGGCGGTGTGGATGTTGCGGGCGTGGATCCCGAGGTGCTGCTGCGCGACTACGCCATTGTGTTCCAAGACGTGCTGCTCTTTGACGACACGGTGATGGGAAACATCCGCCTCGGGCGTCGTGATGCCACCGATGAGGAAGTGCTTGCAGCCGCGCGTGCCGCCAACTGTGACGAGTTCGTGAACCGCATGCCGCAGGGCTATGACACTATGATTGGAGAGAACGGCTCCAAACTCTCCGGCGGCGAGCGCCAGCGCATCTCCATCGCCCGCGCACTGCTCAAAGACGCGCCTATCGTGCTGTTGGACGAGGCGACGGCAAGCTTGGATGTGGAGAACGAGACCGTGGTGCAACAGGCGCTCTCCCGTCTGCTTGCAGGCAAGACGGTTATCGTTATTGCCCACCGTATGCGTACGGTGGAAAATGCCGACAAAATCGTTGTGCTCAAGGATGGTGTGGTTGCCGAGCAGGGCACTCCGGCACAGCTCAAGGCGGCAGGTGGAGAATTCGCCCGCATGGTTGCGCTGCAAAAGGAAGCGGCTGCCTGGCGGCTATAGGAATGTGACAAAGGGACAATCCCTTTGTCACATTGAGTTCATCCCCATAGTTTCCAAAAAGTTAGCCATTGTTGACCAAATAGTTATACTAAACTATTTTCAAAAGCGTGCTCGAGCAAACTAATGAACTCGGGTGCTAAGGCACCATGCCGCGCTTGTGCGGCAAAAGGGAGAAGCAACATGAAGAAGTCGACGTTTAACACCCTGCTTGTTGGTGGCGGTTTTCTGCTTGGCACGGCCGGCATCAAGCTGCTTACCAGCGCTCCGGTCAAGAATGCCTGCGTGCAGGGTATCGCGTGCGGTATGCGCGTCAAGAACTGCTACCAGGACATGGTCGAGCAGGCCAAGGCCAATGTCGATGACATGGTTGCCGAGGCTGCCTACATCACCCAGAGCGAGGCCGCTGCTGACGAGGCAGCCGAGTAGCGCTCCCAGGCACAAACTATGAGATTCTCGATTATCAGCGAGATCCCTGGCAGGACCCGCCTTCAGTTGGCGGGTCCTGTGCCAGAGAGCGATCTCGATGCGCTTCTAAAGCTTGGCGGCGACATCGATGGCGTGCGCAAGGTGCGCGTGTATGGCCGCATTGGCCAGATGGCGCTCGAATATGACGAGCGGTGTCGTGCGGGCGTGCTCGACGCCTTGGGTGCGCTCGATGCCCAGGCCATTGCCGACGCAAAGACGGGTTACGTGATGCAGCTTGAGCCACGCAAGCACAAACTCGTCATGGATCTTGCCACACTTATCGGCGCCCACTACGCACGTCGCTGGTTCTTGCCGACGCCTCTGCGTGCGGTGTTTGTCGTGGCCGGTTACATGGCATTTTTGCGCGCTGCCCTTCATGAGCTGGCACAGCCGCGCCTGACCGTTCCTGTGCTCGACGCTTCGGCCATCGGCATTTCGTTCGTCAAGCGTGATGTCGACACCGCGGGCCAGACGATGTTCCTACTCAACGTGGGCGAGCTGCTCGAGGACTACACCCGCGCCATGAGCGAAAACGAGCTCATCAACTCGCTGCTCGATGTGCCCGACAAGGCGCAAAAGGTCGTCGGCGACACCGAGGTAAGCGTTGCCGCCACCGAGCTTGAGCCCGGCGATCTGGTCGCCGTGCGCACTGGCATGTCCATTTGCATCGACGGCGTTGTCGAGCAGGGGAGCGCTATGGTCAACCAGGCGACCCTGACCGGCGAGCCGCTGGCCGTCGAGCGCAGCGTGGGCGACGACGTGTTCGCCGGCACCGTCGTGGAAGACGGCAGCATCTTGGTGCGCGTGCGCGCCAATACGGCTCAGACCAAGCTACGCTCGATCGTCTCGCTCGTGCAGACGGCCGATTCGCTCAAGTCCGAGGGTCAGTCGCATATGGAGGATCTTGCCAACAAGATCGTCCCGTGGAACTTCCTGCTTGCGGGCCTGGTTGCGCTTACCACCCGCAGCCTCATCAAGACCTCAGCGGCACTGATGGTCGACTATTCGTGCGCACTCAAGCTCACGGGTTCCGTCGCCGTTATGACTGCCATGAGCGACGCCGCCAAGATGGGCGTGATGGTCAAGGGCGCCAAGTACTTTGAGTCGTTTGCCAAGGCCGACACCATTGTGTTTGATAAGACCGGCACGCTCACCGAGGCGCAGCCGCGTCTAGCTTGCGTGCTCACGACCGATGGCTGGAGCGAGGACGAGATCCTGCGCCTTTCCGCTTGCTTGGAGGAGCATTTCCCGCATCCGGTGGCGCGCGCCGTGGTCAATGCGGCACGCGAGCGCGGGCTCGAGCACCGCGAGCGCCATGCTGCCGTCGAGTACATCGTGGCGCACGGCATCGCTTCGTCCATCGAAGGACGTCGCGCCATCATCGGTTCCGCGCACTTTGTATTCGACGATGAGGGCGCGCAGCTCGAGTCCGACATTAAGGAGCAAATCGAGTCCCAGATGCAGGGCCTGTCGCCGCTGTATCTGGCGGTCGATGGTACCGTTGTGGGCGTGCTCGGTATCGAGGACCCGCTTAAGCCCGGGGTCCGCGAGGCCATCGCCGACCTGCATGCGCTGGGCGTTAAGCGCGTGGTCATGCTCACGGGCGACTCGGAGCGCACGGCCGAGCGCATTGCGCGCGAGGCGGGAGTCGACGAGTTTAAGGCCGAGCTGCTGCCCGAGGACAAGTACGCGTATGTGGAGCGGATTAAGCGCGAGGGGCGCCACGTTGCCATGGTGGGCGACGGCGTCAACGATTCACCGGCGCTCGGTTTGGCCGACGTGGGGCTGGCCATGGGCGGCGGAAGCGACATCGCCAAGGAGGTCGCCGATATCATCCTGACCGATACGGATCTGGCCGCGATCGTGCGCCTGCGCCGCATGAGTCAGGGGCTTATCGACCGTCTGACGAGTTCGTATTCCAAGGTGATGCTCACCAACTCGGCGCTGTTGGCATTGGGCATTACCGGCATGATCACTCCGCAGACGTCGTCACTGCTGCACAACGGCTCGACGATCGCTTACAGCCTGGGCAACGCGAAGGCTTACCTGCGCTAGCAGACGTGTTCGCGCACGTTATCTGGCCTGCGCCCAGACGGCATCGGTGTCGTCCGGGCGCAGGCCTTTTGCATTTGACCATGTGCTAGCTTCTCTATATAGTGTTGCTAGCAGGGCTAGCAATTGAAGGGAGCGAGATCGACGTGGGTGCTGTTAGCGGCATGGCGCAGGTGAACGTTCGCGTGGATCGCCAGGTCAAGAACCGTGCCGAGGAGGCGCTGCGGCTTTCGGGCGGGTCGCTGCCCGAGCTCATCAAAAAGGTGGTGGCCAAGGTCGCGCAGGGTGGCGGGCAGTGCGAGGAAGTGCTTGCGGCCGTCGACGACCGGCAGCAGACCGTCGCGCCCGATACTCCGTTCGCCGCGTCGTGGGCAGCGGCAGACCGGCTCTATGCAGACTTGGGCATCGCTGCGTCGCCCGTATCCGACGATCGCGGTTGGGACACAATCTATTCCGAAGCCATGGACGAGCGCTATCGCCAAAAGGGGATGATCCAGTGAGTGGGGCTCCCCTCAAAATAATGGTAGACGCCAACGTATGGGTCGATTCGTTTTGCGTCGACCATGCCGAGTCGCTTGCCGCGCGTGCGTTTATTGGGCAGGCGACGGAGGCGGGGGCGTTGCTGTTCTTCCCGGTGCATATCGCTAAGGACGTGCTGTACGTTGTCCAACACGAGCTGAAGCGTAGCGTTCTTGCCAGCGGGGGAGCGCTCGACGAGGCATCTGCCCGCGCAATTGGCGATGCGGCGTTGGCGTTTGTTCGGAACATGACCGAAAACGCCACGGCCGTGGGTGCAGATGCGTCGGACCTTTGGCTGGCCGACAAATACTTAGCGCTCCATCGCGATTACGAGGACAACTTGGTGCTTGCCGCATGCAAGCGCGCGCAGGTCGATTACTTGGTGACTAGCGATCGCAAACTGCTCGAACATGCCGATCTTGCAGCAAAGACCCCGCGCCAAATGATGCCGATTCTGACTTTGGCCGAACGCGGCGGCGCGGCTATCGGTTGACGCGAACTGTTTGCGGGCCTCTTGGACGACGATGCGCCAAGGGGCCCGCGCCTGCTATTTACAAAAGCTCGGCCTTGATGGTGGGACTTTCTGCGAGCTGCTCGGCTGCCTTTTCATCGGAGCTGTCGAGTGCTGCCAGACTACGGTAGACCCACTCGTTGACCTGGGTGTTCTTGACGCCTGCGGTCTGCATAAGGGCGCCTACCTCGCGGATTGCTGCGAGCAGATCGGCTTTGGGACCCGCGAGCTCGACCTCGATGCCGTGGTAGGCGGCCACGCCGCGGTTCTCACTCACGTGGTCGATAAAGCCCTCGACGGTCTCAAGCTGCTGGGCGAGAGCTGCATCATCGTCGGCGTCCAGCGCGACGAGTGCGTTGGATACCGTGAGGGCGGGATGTCCGCAGGGGACAAAGCCTTCGATGACATCCATAGCTTCGGTAATGGTTGAACCCAGGCCTGCGAGGGCATTGACGAGTTGCTGCTTGGTATTCATAACGGTCCTTTCGACGGGTCAATTTTGCTTGGCGAAAATATACGTGACGCGATCGGTAGCAAAAGTGCGAAGTGCGGCGCACATTGGGGTCTTCACAGCTCGTGCATAGAACAGCTGTCCGCTTTCAGAACGTGGTAAGATAACACTCCACAAGCGGGGCTCGCCCTGCATGTTCCTTGAAAAGTCGACGGGTGTTGGGTGCTCGTGCCCAACGCCATCCAGACTTTCCCGACATTCGGGGGCGACTGGTTTCGACACGATAGCTCTGAGAGAGGAAGCAAGCCGAGGTCTCCTCGCCTCGTTAAACAGGGGTACCGTCAAATTGAATTGACAACAACTCTTCTTTTGAGCCTATGGCTCTCGCTGCTTAGTTTATAGCGGCGCGTCAACCCGGTGATTTCCCCGACACCGGCGCGACGTCATTTTAGGGGAATGCTCCCGCGCACGTAATCGGTATGGCGCGGGCTAAGACCGAACCGGTTGGGATGCCGCGAGCGTGTCGCTGCGCGCAAAGCGTCCGAGACTAAACCAGCGACTGAGCTTGGAGATGCCAATCAGGGGGCTTTCGTGGACCGGAGTTCGATTCTCCGCGCCTCCACCATAAGTAACAGGCAGGTAGATATTTATATCTACCTGCCTTTTTATTTCTAGTCCGTACCGCGGAGAATCGAACTCTATGCAGGGCGCGGGCGTAAAGAAAACGCGTGAGCGTTTTTAGCCCGCGGGCGAGGACGCCGGCAGGCGGCCGAAGCCGGTGCGTATTTGCGAAGCAAATACGCGGATTCTCCGCGCAAACTTCCGACTCAAAACGGATGCGATGTTTATCGAATTTCAGCTGGCCTCGCCCAGCATCAACGGATCCCCCTACCCGCGGAGAATCGAACTCCGTGCAGGGCGCGAGCGTAAAGAAAGTGCCTTGGCAACGCAGGCCGGGATGCGCTTTCCCGATGGCAGCCCAGGCGGAAAGCGCGTCCCGGAATCCGCGCTCAGACTGGGACGTAGTTTCCGGATGATGCCTCAAGCGGAAACTGCGACCCGGAATCGAGCCGTAGAGTGGGATATGCTTTCCCAATGGCAGCTCAAGCGGAAAGTACATCCCGGAATCCTCGTTCGGAATGGGATGCAGTTTCCAAATGAATGGCTAGCGGAAAGTTCATCCCGGAATCCCGCCTCAAACTGGGACGCGCTTTCCGATCCATATCCTCATCTCCAAAACCTGCGCGCCCTCCATTCCAAAACTGGGTAGAAGAAGGCCAAAACGCAATCGCAGGAGGTCAATATGACTGCAGAAGATAAAGCAAAGAACGCCGGCAAGGTCGCGCTCGTTTTGGAGGGCGGCAGCTTCCGCGGGCAATTTACCGCAGGCGTGCTCGATGTTCTCATGGAGGCTGGCGTCGAGATTCCGGCGGTATATGGCGTATCGGCCGGCGCCCTCAACGGCGTGAACTACAAGTCGCACCAGATCGGCCGTGCCAACCGCATCAACCTGGCTTTCTGCAACGACAGCCGCTTCATGGGCGCTGCATCGTTTGCGTCCACGGGCTCTATCGTCGGCTACGACTTTATCTTCAACGATGTCCAGGACCGCCTGGATCCCTTTGACAACGAGACGTTCGACGCGAGCCCCATCGAGATGTACGCCGTCGCGACGGACATGCTGTTTGGAACGGCCACGTACCTCCCGGTCAAAAGCGCCGTGCTTGACCTCGACGCTGTGCGCGCATCGACCTCGTTGCCGCTGGTGACGCCGCCGGTCGAGATTGACGGGCACAAATACGTCGACGGCGGCGTGGCCGATTCGGTTCCTATCGAGCATGTGCTCGAGGAGGCGGGCTTCGACCGTGCGGTCGTCATCGTCACGCAGGACCGCTCGTACGAGAAAAAGCCCTACGAGTTCATGCCTGCCGCGCGCGCCCGCTATGCCGACTACCCCTATCTGCTCGAGGCTATCGAGACGCGCCACGATCGCTACAACATTCAGCGCATGCACCTGTGGAAGTATGAGCGCGAGGGCCGTGCGTTGGTCGTTGCTCCGCAAAAGCCGGTCGAGGTCGGCCATGTCGAGCACGATCCGGCAAAGCTTTTGGACCTGTATATCCAGGGCCGTCAGGAGGCAAAGCGCCTGCTCGCGGAAATCCAAGAGTTCGTTGATCGCTAGCGACGGCGAACCCTCAAAAAATGACAACAGCTAAAGAGCTGGAAAATCACGGCTCGTGGATGACATGTGCAGAAACTCTGGTCGGAGCCAAAATACCTGTTGACTCGTACGGCGAGCGGGGTAATATGGACGGGTTACTTGCAGAGCCCCGTGAATCTCTGTAACAACACGTACTGTACATGGAGGAGTCTAAGTGATTTCGAAATCGACTCACTACGCCAAGCAGGGCGAGGTCCAGCGCAACTGGGTTCTCGTCGACGCCGATGGTGCTGTCCTGGGCCGTCTTGCCACCCAGATCGCAATGATCCTGCGCGGTAAGAACAAGCCCCAGTTCACGCCCAACAGCGACTGCGGCGACTTCGTTGTCGTCATCAACGCCGATAAGGTCCAGCTTACCGGTAACAAGGCCGACACGAAGACCTATTATCGCCACAGCGGCTACAACGGCGGCCTCAAGGCTGAGAGCTTCCGCCAGGCTATGGAGAAGCACCCGGAGAAGGTCATCGAGCGCGCCGTTCGCGGTATGCTGCCCAAGACCACCCTCGGCCGTGCCCAGATGACCAAGCTTAAGGTCTACGCTGGTGCCGAGCATCCGCATGCTGCCCAGAACCCCACGAAGATTGAGCTGGAGGCTTAAAGATGGCTGAGAACACCGTTGTCTACCAGGGTACCGGCCGTCGTAAGAACGCCGTCGCCCGCGTCCGTCTCGTCCCCGGCACCGGCAAGGTGACCATCAACAAGCGCGACGCCGAGCAGTATTTCGGCCGTCATCAGCTCGTTGAGAACGCCCTTGCTCCCTTCAAGGTGACCGACACCGCCGGTCAGTTCGACGTTATCGCTCTGTGCGATGGCGGCGGCATCTCCGGTCAGTCCGGCGCTCTGCGCCTGGGCATCGCTCGCGCTCTTCTGAACGCTGGCGACTACCGTGCTGACCTCAAGAAGGCCGGTTTCCTTACGCGCGATGCTCGCGTGGTCGAGCGCAAGAAGTACGGCCTCAAGAAGGCCCGCCGCGCTCCCCAGTTCTCCAAGCGCTAAGGTTTTATCTCCTTTCGAGATACAATGTACAAGCGGGGCCTGCCGATTCCTCGGCGGGTCCCGCTTTTCTTTTTCGACTAGGGTGGGCGGTTGCATATCGCCTGCTAGGGAAGGAGCGATCCTATGCCCCAGAACATCTTCGGTACCGACGGCGTCCGTGGCGTCGCCAACGCCGATCTTTCGTGCGACCTCGCGTTTCGCCTGGGTCGCGCGGCGACCAAGTTCCTTGGTCCGGATATCTGCATCGGCCGTGACACGCGCCTTTCGGGCACCATGCTCGAGAGCGCTCTGACCGCCGGCATTATGGCCGAGGGCGGCCGTCCGCATTGCTGTGGCGTCATCCCCACGCCTGCTGTGGCGCTGCTCACTGTTCAAAACGAGCTCGATGGCGGCATCGTCATCTCCGCTTCGCACAATCCGCCGGAGTTCAACGGTATCAAGTTCTTTAGCCGCAAGGGCATGAAGCTTCCCGATGCTGTCGAGGAAGAGATCAGCGCCTGGGTCATGTCCGAGGAAGCCATGGCTGCCGACACGCTGCCGACCGGTGCCGGCGTGGGCCACATCATCAAGATGAAGGACGCCCGCAAGGCATATGTCGACCACGCCATCAGCACCCTCGACGGCCTTAAGCTCGATGGCCTGGTCGTTGCCGTTGACTGCGGCCACGGTGCTTCTTGCCAGACCACGCCCGCCGCACTGCAGCGCCTAGGTGCCACGGTGCACGCTATCAACACCGATTACTGCGGCACTGACATTAACGTTGAGTGCGGCTCTACGCACCTCGAGCCCCTGCGCGAGCTCGTGCTGCGCACCCATGCTGACATCGGTCTGGCCCACGACGGCGACGCCGACCGCGTACTGTTCGTGGACAGCGAGGGCAACGAGATCGACGGTGACTACATCTTGGCTATCTGCGGTTCCGACCTCGCCGCTCGTGGCAAGCTCGCCAACTCCGAGATCGTCTCGACCGTCATGTGCAACCTGGGCTTCTCCATCGCTATGAAGGAGCAGGGCTTCGAGATGGTTCAGACCGCCGTGGGCGACCGCTACGTTCTGGAGCGCATGCTCGCGGACGGTGCTGTCATCGGCGGCGAGCAGTCCGGTCACATCATCTTCCTGGAGCACAACACCACCGGCGACGGCTTGGTGACGGCTCTGCAGCTGCTGGCCGTGCTCAAGCGCACCGGACGCACCCTCACCGATCTTGCCGGCATCATGAAGAAGTACCCGCAGGTACTCGTCAACGTGCATTCCGACAACAAGGCTGGTCTGGACGATTGCCAGCCCATCTGGGATGCCGTCGCTGCTGCCGAGAAGGAGCTTGATGGCCGCGGCCGCATTCTGGTGCGCCCGAGCGGTACCGAGCCGCTGGTCCGCGTCATGGTCGAGGCTCCCGAGCACGAGACCTGCGAAAAGTACGTCCAGCAGGTCGTGGACGTCATCAAGGCCAAGGGCTACGCCCTCTGATTTTTCGAGAATAAGCTTTACACCGCGCTGTGGAAAACACGGCGCGGTGTTTTTGTATTTGTGAGGGGAAATGTGCGGCTGCCGCGGCGTTGCGCGGGCGGATATGGAATCCGCCCCTACATTGTAGAGGTCGGCGTCCTCAACG
>CALKBB010000277.1 GCA_937989795.1 uncultured Collinsella sp.
ATGATCGAAAATCGGAGCTCCGCTCGCTTCGGAGGGCGCTCGCCAATGCCCCGCGCAAAAACGTGACCTTGCAGGCACATGCCGCAATTATCGCCACGGGCGGCAACCCCGCCGGCATCGCCGAGACGTTTATCCTCCCCCTAACGCCGCTGTGCCCCGTCCTCTGCCCCGTGTCGGCATCGGTCGTCGGCGATCGGATGGCTCTCAAGACGCTGGATGGTCTACGCGTCCGTGCCCGCTTGACGCTCACCCGCAATCATGAGGAGCTCTGGTGCGAAGACGGCGAGGTGTTGTTCCGGACCTTCGGCATCTCAGGCGTCGCCGCCTTCAATCTCTCTCGCCGTATCAACCAGGGCGACACTGTTCTGCTCGACTTCTTTCCAGATTTTTCCAAAGAGGAGCTGCTCGATACGCTCAATCAGCGCGTCAAAGTGCTCGGCGATTTTTTGCCCCAAAACCCCCACTGGCTTGACGGTATGCTCGCCCCGCAACTCTCACACGTCGTCTGTACGGCATTCGAGCGGTGCCATCCCGGCTCGCGCGATGTCATCCACCTGGTCTCAATCCTCAAGCACTTTAAGCTGCTCGTCGAGGGAACGACAGAGGAGCGTTCGGCCCAGGTCACGCGCGGCGGCGTGCCCATCGAGAGCGTCTCAGCTCCCAACCTCTGCGTGAGCAACGCGGCAGACGCCCCACTTTACATCTGTGGCGAGGCGCTCGACATCGATGCCGATTGCGGCGGCTTCAACCTTGCATGGGCTTGGATCTCGGGTATTCGCGCTGCAAGCAGCCTATAGCCGCGCAGTCTATAATCAAAACGCATTCGGGCCGTCTGGGACACCGGGCGGCCTCTTTCTTGCATCAAAGGAGACCTCGATGATCGAAATCACCCAAGTCCACGCGTCACTCGATGAGGCCGGCGACGAAACCGCCTGCCTTGCTATTGGCAGACGCGCCGTCAAACGAGCCCTGCGATGCGAGGATTCCCAGATTAAAGCCATTGAGCTCCATCGCAAGTCAATCGACGCCCGTAAAAAGCGAGATGTCCATTTTATTTTGAGCTTTCGAGTTGAACTGACAAGCTCCCGACTCGAGCAGGAGGTGGTCGACCGCGTCGCCGAGCGCGACCGCTCGCGCATCCGCATGGTAGACGGCGAGGCTCCTTCATTCCCCAACCCTGTCCCGAATGCACCCAATGAGCGTCCCGTCGTTGTCGGCGCCGGTTGCGCCGGTCTCTTCGCCGCCCTGACCCTTGCCGAAGCGGGACTTAAACCCCTGCTCATCGAGCGCGGCGACCCCGCACTTCGCCGCTCGGAAGCGATTGACCTCTTTCTTAAGGAGCGTACCCTCGACCCCGAAAGCAATATCCAATTTGGCCTGGGCGGCGCAGGGACCTTCTCGGACGGCAAGCTCAACACGGGAACCAAGAATCCTGCCCATCGACTGATTCTTGAGACCTTCGTCGAAGCGGGCTCACCTCGCGACATGCTGTGGGACGCCAAGCCGCACATTGGCTCCGACATCCTCCCCACCGTCGTCACCAACATATCTCAGCGCATCGAGCAACTCGGTGGAACCGTCCGCTATCGAACAAAGCTCGTCAATATTCGAACCGATGGATCTGGCGCCATCACCGGCGTCGATGTCCAACCGCCCCAAGAAACCACAAGCGAGACAATCGCCACAAAGCACCTCATTCTCGCCTGCGGCCAT
>CALKBB010000278.1 GCA_937989795.1 uncultured Collinsella sp.
TAACCAAAGCGCGCTCCTGTACTGTGCCTATGCCTACGCGGACGCGAGCGAGGGCGAGTCCACGACCGACATGGTCTTTGCGGGCGAGAACCTTATCTACGAAAATGGCTCCAAGCTCGCCGCCACCAAACTGCTTACCTGCGATATGGCCATCGCCGACGTTGACCTTGACCGTCTGGTTGCCGAGCGCCGTCGCTCGACCACGTGGGCGCGCGCGGACGATGCGCCGGAGGCCACGACCGTTGAGTTTTCGTTTGAGGGCGTGCTGGCCAAAGAGCCTGTCCTGCGCGATGCGCTCAATATCGACCGCGTTTTCCCGCGTGCGCCTTTTGTGCCGGCAGACCACGGTGACCTGGCCGAGCGCTGCGAGACCATCCTCGACCTGCAGACCGCCGGCCTCAAGACCCGCCTTGCCCATACGGGTACCAAGGCTGCGGTCATCGGTCTTTCGGGTGGCTTGGACTCCACGCTGGCGCTGCTTGTGACCGTGCGCGCCTTCGATGCACTGGGCCTGCCGCGCACCGGTATCACGGCCGTGTCGATGCCCGGCTTTGGCACCACGCACCGCACCAAGTCCAATGCCGAGTCGCTCGCCCGCGACCTGGGTGTGAGCTTCCGCGAGGTTTCGATCCACGCGGCCGTGGAGCAGCACTTCAAGGACATTGAGCACGATCCGGCCGTGCAGGACGTGACCTACGAGAACAGCCAGGCGCGCGAGCGTACGCAGATTCTGATGGATCTGGCCAACCAGGCTGGCGGTTTTGTCATCGGCACGGGCGACCTGTCGGAGCTGGCGCTCGGCTGGGCTACCTATAACGGCGACCACATGAGCATGTACGCCGTCAACGCGAGCGTGCCCAAGACGCTTGTGCGCCATCTGGTACGCTATGCCGCCGATGTCTTTGGCGGGCGCATTGCCGAGGTCTTGCTCGATATCCTCGATACGCCGGTGTCCCCCGAGCTTCTGCCGCCCACGGGCGATGGCGAGATTGCACAGAAGACTGAGGATTTGGTGGGCCCGTACGAGCTGCACGACTACTTCCTCTACTACCTGCTGCGTTTTGGCTTTGAGCCGGGCAAGATCTACCGCATGGCGCTCAAGAGCTTCGAGGGCGTCTACGACACCAAGACCGTCCACACGTGGTTGCGTACGTTCTACCGTCGCTTCTTTGCCCAGCAGTTTAAGCGCAGCTGCCTGCCCGATGGTCCCAAGGTAGGCTCGGTGACGCTCAGCCCGCGCGGCGATTGGCGTATGCCGAGTGACGCCAGCTCGCGTTTGTGGCTTGCGCAGGTCGACGCGCTCAATGCAATTGACTAAGGTTGGCTAAATTGAACCAATACGGGGGTTGCAAGCGTTACACTTTTGCAATCTGATGGCCCGTATCGCGCGGCGCTCTTGTCGGAGCGCCGCGTTTTTCATATCGAAAGGTGGCACCATGCAGGCATCGCAGCGTCTCGACCGCTTTGGCGCGGAGGTCTTCGCCTCGCTCAACAACAAACTGCTCGCGCTGAAGGCTCAGGGCAAGACCATTTACAACATGAGCGTGGGCACGCCCGACTTTAAGCCGTACGACCACGTGGTCGAGGCGCTCACGCAGGCAGCCCAAGATCCCGAGATGTGGAAGTATGCCCTGCGCGACCTGCCCGAACTCAAGCAAGCCGTGTGCGATTACTATGAGCGTCGCTTTGGCGTTTCGGGCATTACGCCATCTATGGTGCAGTCGTGCAACGGCACGCAGGAGGGCGTGGGCCATTTGGGCCTGGCCCTGCTCGATCCGGGTGACACCATTCTGGTTCCCGATCCGTGCTACCCGGTCTTTGAGGCGGGTGCCAAGATCGCCGATGCCAAGCTCGAATACTATCCGCTGGTTGCCGAGCATAATTACCTGCCCTATGTGGCGGGCATCGATCCCGAGGTGGCCGATCGTGCCAAGTATATGATCGTGTCGCTGCCCGCGAACCCGGTCGGCTCGGTGGGTACGCCCGAGGTCTACGAGGAGATTATCGCTTTCGCTCGCGAGCACGACCTGCTGATCGTCCATGACAACGCATACTCCGACATCGTGTTCGACGGCGAGCCGGGCGGAAGCTTCTTGCAGTATCCCGGTGCGCTCGAGGTGGGCGTTGAGTTCTTCTCGCTCTCCAAGTCGTTTAACGTCACCGGTGCGCGTATCGGCTTTTTGGTCGGCCGCGAGGACGTGGTCTCGGCCTTTGCCAAGCTGCGCAGCCAAATCGACTTTGGTATGTTCTTCCCGATCCAGAAGGCTGCTATCGCCTGTCTGAACGGTCCACGCGATGAGGTCGAGGCGCAGCGTCTGAAGTACCAGGAGCGCCGCGATGCCCTGTGCGACGGTCTTGAGGGCCTGGGCTGGGAGCGTCCCAACGCGCATGGCTCTATGTTCGTGTGGGCCAAGCTTCCCGGTGGTCGCACCGATTCCATGGCGTTTTGCGAGGAGCTTATGGAGAAGGCCGGCGTTGTGGTGACGCCGGGCGCGAGCTTTGGTCCTTCGGGCGAGGGGCACGTGCGCATGGCGCTGGTCTTGCCGCCCGACCAGATCGCTTTGGCTGTCGAGGCCATTCGCGAGGCGGGCCTGTATTAGAAAGTTGTTTCGGCTCGTCAATAGCTCGAAACCGATTTCGTGCAGTTATTTTACGAATACTGCAAACAATTTCGGTAAACGGTCGATTTTTGGCTGCGAATAGGGGCATAATCAAAGTCCCGATTGGATGTATTGGGATTACGGCAAGCCGCTCGGGTCGTTCCCGGGCGGCTTGTTTGTGGAGAGAGATGGGAGTTTCTAATGGTTAACGAGAAGAAGGTCGCTATTGTCGGCTGCGGTTTCGTCGGTTCGTCTTCGGCGTTCGCGTTGATGCAGAGCGGTCTGTTCTCCGAGATGGTTCTCATCGACGTGGACAAGAACCGTGCCGAGGGTGAGGCCCTGGATATCGCGCACGGCATGACGTTTGCCGAGCCGATGAAGATCTACGCCGGCGATTATTCCGATGTCGCCGACGCCGCCATGATCGTCGTCACTGCTGGCGCTGCCCAGAAGCCCGGTGAGACCCGCCTGGAC
>CALKBB010000279.1 GCA_937989795.1 uncultured Collinsella sp.
AGGGTGCGAAGCTGTGAAAATGCGTGAGCATTTTCCAGCGCAGCACGCAAGGGCCAATGGCCCGCAGCGAAACAAGGGTTTGCGAAGGAAACCCTTGGACTTCCCGTCGCCCGCTCCATAAGATAGACGAATGGCTCTGGTTCCTTTTGGGACCAGAGCCATTTTCATATACATGCCGGGGACCTCGTATCCCCTCCTAAGTTGCGGTGAAATAGTTCCTGGATTAGCCGCAAAAGCTGTTATCCAGGAACTATTTCACCGCAACTTAGATGGGGCCGAGCGGGCTGGGTCGATGATGGGTTCTGTTGTCGAGAAGATGAGGACAGCCGGTCAGGAGTCTGCGTAGGGTTTTGCGGTTGGTATACCGTAGCCGCGCATCATGGAGCCGAACGCTTTGACATCGTAGGTGTCTGAGAGCTTGAAATGAATGACGTTGTGGCCCATGGCACGCAGGTTCGCGTCGCGCATGAGGGCAGCGCGATAGGTTTTTGCCGCAGTATGTTCCGGATCATTTTGGGCATCGTCCTCAAACTTGCCTAGTCCATGCAGCTCAGCCAGCATCCAAGAGCCGTTTGGCATCTGCCAGCCGTAATCTGCCAAATAATAGCCGGCGTTTCCCGGTCGAGTGATTTCAACTTGAAGTTCAGGAGCGGCAACTCCCGCCAGAATCATTGCCGCCCGTGCTTCGGATTCTCCACCGTTATCCGATCTGCCATCCATATGTTCAAAAACGTCAAATGCGCGCGCGATGCCATGCAGTCCGCGGCAGTTCGCTTGTGCATATGCACGCAATTCTTCACGCTCGACACCGTACTCACGAGCCAACCCGTCGACATAGCCTAGTGCATATCGAAAAGCGCTCGTTCGGGCGATGTCGACCACCGTGCGATATGGATCCGTTAACGTAAACGGGCCGAGCTGCCATACGTCGCCCGGCCGCCAGCGTCGGTATTCAACGAATTCGTACATATCGCGTCTGGTGGAACGCGGCAGCAGCACTTGCACCTTGTCGAGAAGCGAATATGCGGAACCGATGCCATAGAGCAGTGCCGCCGTTGCTCCACAAAACACGGCATCCGGTTCAACGACCGCAATAGCGGATGCCAATTGAAAGATGCGATCTTCGACGCCGAGGTCATTCCAATACACGGAATCAGCGTAGACATGGTTGTAGAGTCGAATAATCATCTCTTTTTGCATGAGCGCGTAGGCACAGCGTTCATCCCATTTTTTGGTAGCCACAAACAGGTGCCCGCCATGATGGGCCTTGAATAACCGGAAGAACAGCTCTACTTGCGGTTTGGAACAGCGTTTATCATGACTCATTTTCGACCCCATGGTCTTGAGGGGGAGTGAATGACACTACGCTAACCCATATTTGGTCCGCCAGACCTCGCCATGAACTGACCAAAAGCTTGACGGGGCAGGTCAGAGTCATGAATCAGAGCCAAACATATCGGCAAACGGTTGATTAGTGTCCCTCGGCGGCACTAAAAACCACCCTTACAGAAAGTTGCGGTGAAATAGTTCCTGAAAAGCTCGAATGAGCTTAATTCCAGGAACTATTTCACCGCAACTTAGGAGGGGATGGGGCTGAGGGGCGGGCGATGCCGTTGCCTGTCGGTTAGTGGCGACCGTGGTGGCGGAGCTTGTCGATGGTGGAGTCGGTGCTTCGGCTGCGGGCTTCGGCGGCGCGGTCGCGGGTTTCGGCTGCGGTTTGGCGCTTGCGGCGGTAATCGATCATGCCTTGGATGATGGGCTTGCCAAAGCTCACGACATCATCGTTGTAGATGGCGGTTCGGGCTGCGAGGAGGCAGTCGGTAAAGTCCATGTGCGTTTTGCCAAAGAGTTTGACGGCAAGGGCGACAACGGTGGGCTCGTCGACCATGACGTCATCGAGCAGCCTTTTCATGGCCGCAGCAATCTCAACGCGGGGAACCTTATAGACGTCGCGCAGCGTGACCACGACGCGCGTGATGATCTCAGGGTAGACGCGAGCGGTGCGTGTGGCGATGACCTTGGCAGCGCGAGGTGACAGAACTTCGTCGTCGTCAAGCAGGTAGCGCAG
>CALKBB010000280.1 GCA_937989795.1 uncultured Collinsella sp.
TTTGCCCTCGGCGGCTGCGTCTGCGCTGTGCTCATCGTCAATAACAACGTCGACCCGCTGTTCGCCGTGCTGGCCGGTATGTGCGCCGGCGCCATCGCGGGCGCCGTCACGGGCATTCTGACCACCGTCTTTGAGATTCCCGCGATCCTCGCCGGAATCCTCACCCAGATCAGCCTGTGGTCCATCAACCTGCGCATCATGGGCAAATCCAATACGCCCATCCTTGCCAAGGGCACCATCTTCTCGTCTGTCAGCAACATGACGGGCCTGCCGCAGTCCACCGTCGCCATCATCCTGGGCATCTTGCTCGCTGTGGCTATCGTTGCCATCCTGTATTGGTTCTTTGGCACCGAGATCGGCTCGGCACTACGCGCCACCGGCAACAACGAGTACATGATCCGCGCCCTGGGCGTCAACACCAACTCCACCAAGATGATCGCCCTCGTGCTCTCCAACGCCCTCATCGGCCTTTCGGGCGCGCTCATCTGCCAGAGCCAGAAGTACGCCGACATTGGTATGGGCACCGGTGCCATCGTTATCGGTCTTGCCGCCATTGTTATCGGCGAGGTGCTCGGCCGCCTGCTGCCCGGCGGTCTCACGCAGTTTAGTGTCCGTCTTGCCTCCGCCGTCTTTGGCTCCGTGGTGTACTTCCTTATCCGCGCCATCGTGCTGCAGTTGGGCATGGACGCCAACGACATGAAGCTGCTCTCCGCCGTAATCGTCGCCGTGGCCCTGTGCGTGCCCGTGGTTTGGGAGCGCTATAAGCTCCGCAGCTCCTACACGAAGGGGGATGAAGTAGATGCTTAAGCTCTCACACGTCAAGAAGACCTTTAACAAGGGCACCGTCACCGAGAAGCGCGCTCTTACCGGCGTCGACCTTACCCTCAACGACGGCGACTTTGTAACCGTGATCGGCGGTAACGGCGCCGGCAAATCCACGCTGCTCAACATGATCGCCGGCGTATATCCGCTCGATTCGGGCGTTATCGAGCTCGACGGCACCGACATCTCGCGTCTGAGCGAGTCGCAGCGCGCCAAGTACCTGGGCCGCGTGTTCCAGGACCCCATGCGCGGCACCGCAGCCGACATGCAGATTGCCGAGAACTTGGCCCTCGCCAAGCGCCGCGGCCAGCGTCGCGGTCTTTCGTGGGGCGTCACCAAGGCCGAGAAGGACGAGTACGTTGAACTGCTCAAGCGCCTGGACCTCGGTCTGGACACGCGCCTCAACGCCAAGGTCGGTCTGCTCTCGGGCGGCCAGCGCCAGGCACTCACCTTGCTCATGGCCACGCTCACCAAGCCGCGCCTGCTGCTGCTCGACGAGCACACGGCGGCCCTCGACCCCAAGACGGCATCGAAGGTACTCAACCTGACCGAGGAGATCGTCGACGAGAACCACTTGACCACACTCATGGTCACACACAACATGAACGACGCCATCCGTCTGGGCAACCGTCTGATCATGATGCACGAGGGCCATGTGATCTACGACGTGGCCGGCGACGAGAAGAAGTCGCTCACCGTGGCCGACCTGCTGCAGAAGTTCGAGGAGGTCTCGGGCGGCGAGCTCGCCAACGACCGCATGCTGCTGAGCTAAAACCTGCCAAAAAGGGACAGGTTTATTTTGGTAGGTTTTATCTGCGCAAACATCAAAACCGCCGCAAAGGGCCAGATACCCTTGCGACGGTTTTCGCATATTATGTCGATAATCCAGCGTCAGCAGGAACTACTGGTTAAGGACTAAGGAAACTGCCACGAGAAGCTCTCTTCCCCGTCTCGCCTTGACCGCCGCACTCCTTGCCGGCGTGCTCGCCGGCGCCCCAGCTTACGCCACCGCGGCCACCCCATCTCAAGTTATCGGCCCGTCCAAATGTGATCGGACGGGCTTTTTGGTGGGTATCATGGATGAACGAATCTTTAGGAGGTACTCCTTACATGGAATTATTTGAGCCGATTCTTCATTTCTTTGAGCAACGGTGGGTCCACAACATCATCTGGGCCGTCATCTTGGCGATAGGCACCGCCGTCGCCGCCAAGGTCGTATCCAAGACCCTGAACCATCTGCTTAACCGAGACGATAACCCGCTTCCGGCATCGAGTATCTTCATCAACATTGCGCGCGCCGTCATCTGGATGATCGGCGGCAGCTTTATCCTCGACAACTGCTTTGGCATTAACGCAAACGCCCTCGTCGCCGCTCTTGGCGTCGGCGGCATCGCCATCTCGCTCGGCTTTCAAGACACGCTCTCAAACCTTATCGGCGGTATGCAGGTGACCTTTATGGGCATCATCAAGCCCGGCGACAATATCGAGGTCGGTGGCGTATCGGGCGTGGTCCAGGACATCACCTGGCGCCATACGACCATCGAGGACGCCTGCGGGCAAACCATCATCGTCCCCAACTCCAACATCTCCAAGAACACACTCGTGCACTTGATGCCCTTTGGACGCGTGGCTGTGCCCGTTGCCGTAAAGGACACGTCCAAGTGGGCCTCGCTCGACGCACTGGCAGATGAGCTCACCGACGCCACCAAGGCGGCCGTGCTTCCCATCTCGAGCTTTGATAAGGAGCCTTACGTGCTCTTTAGCGAGATCGGCGACTTTGGCATCAAGGGCAAGATCATCTTTATCGTCACGGACGACAGCACCACCTTTACGGCAGCCGATGCCTGCATCCGCGCCATCGCCCCCATCATCGCCTAAACCACCACAAAGGGGACAGGCACCTTTGTGGTGGTTTCGCATCGTGGTACCATGGTTCATATCGTTGTTTAAACGACTAAGGGAGTAGACACCATGGAAGAGGCCTATCGTCAAGCACGCAAGCGCGGCGAGTAAGGACGTCGATACGCCATTAGCCAAAGCGAGCATCCATACCTCACGGACCTCGACAGTTTGGTTGCCCAGCTCCCCTTAGGCCAGCGGGAGAATGTCGGCCTAAGGGACATTCCGCTCGAAATGGTCGTCGGCACGGTCACCAAAGGCCGTCAGTCCGCATTTTCATGCAACTTTATGCCTCTGCTGCCGTTTAACACCGAGTTCGCCCGCAAGTGGTCCAACCTCTACGACATCCAGGTAACCGAGGGCTATCGCGATCCCATCATCGTCACCGAGTTCATGCATCGGTTCTATGTCCAGGAAGGCAACAAACGCGTCAGTGTCCTCAAATTTCTAGACGCCCCGACGGTTTCGGCCAAGGTCACCCGCCTCTACCCCGGCAAATGGGATTCCGTCGAAAGTCGCCTGTACGGCGAGTTCTGCGCGTTTTGGCACGTCTGTCCCCTATACGAGATCGAGTTCTCGCGCGAGGGAAGCTACGAGACGCTCGCCAAGATGCTCGGTCGGAACCTTATCGAAAAATGGCCGCAGAAAAAGGTCGACTATCTGCGCCACACCTTCCTGCTCTTTAAGCGCGCCTACCTTCGCGCGGGCGGCGACCACCTGGACATTACGCCCGCCGACGCCATGCTCGTCTACCTCAATGTGTACAACCAGGACCGCCTGCTGGATACGCCGACGGATATCGTCGTAAAACGCCTGTGCAAGATCTGGCGCGAGCTGGTCATTGCCGGCAAAAATGACGAGGACAAGGTCGATCTTGTCGAAGCGCCGAACGTCGATGAGGAGGAGTCGCCCGCCAAGTCCACCTCCGGCGTGCTCAACTTCTTTATGGGCAAGACCGTCTATTCGGCGGCCAACCCCCTGCGCATCGCCTTTATCCATGAATTCACCTGTGCGACGTCGAGCTGGGACAGCCTGCACGACCAAGGGCGTCAGTATCTCGATGAGCACTTTGGCGGTATCGTGCGCACCGAGGCGTTCGAGGACTGCCATGATCCGGACGCGTTCTACGCCGCCGTGGAAACGGCTGTCAAACATGGAGCAAACGTCATCTTCTCGACCTCGCACCGCCTGATGGAATACACGCTCAGGGCTGCCGTTGAGTATCCCCGGGTTCGGTTCCTCAACTGCTCTATCGGTCTTCCCCATCAAAGCGTCCGTTCGTACTTTGGCAAGATGTACGAGGCCAAGTTCCTCCTGGGCGCCCTTGCCGCCAGCATGGCGGACAACCACCGCATCGGTTACCACGCGTCGGTCTTTGCCTCGGGCGCACTCAGCGAAATCAACGCCTTTGCGATTGGCGCCTCGCTGCTCGACCCC
Source organism: uncultured Collinsella sp. (assembly GCA_937989795.1). GTDB lineage: Bacteria > Actinomycetota > Coriobacteriia > Coriobacteriales > Coriobacteriaceae > Collinsella. The sequence goes on from CALKBB010000280.1 coordinate 4,159, forward strand.
CGTGCGCAAATTATCCTGACCTGGGGCGATGTGCCTGCCGGTGGCCTTGCCGAGGCCATGTGCCGCGAAGGCGTGAGCGTCATGACCGGCGCCGACATGTCAAAGTCACTCGAAGATCCCACGGCCTACGGACTTCACCGCCTGATCGATGGCAAGGTTGCCGGCATTGCCATGCCGGTGTGGAACTGGGGCCGATATTACGAGCTTATCGTGCGAAGTCTGCTGCATGGCACCTGGGACGAGACCAGTGACGACAGCCAGGTTCGCGCCGTCAACTACTGGTATGGCATGAGCTCGGGCGTTATCGACATTCGCTACGCTCCGGGCCTGCCCTATCAGACGCGCAAGCTTGTTCAGCTGCTCCGCAATGGCATCGTCGAGGGCTCCATCAATCCATTTGGCGGCGAACTCCACAGCCAAGACGGCGTGGTGCAGATCGAGGGCTTTCCCCCACTGCCGAGCACGCAAATCGTCGAGATGGACTGGCTGGCCGACAACGTGGTGGGCACCATTCCGCAACTCGACGATGAGCCGAAAGTCCACGCCTTATGAAAATCCTTGCCATAGCCGATACCGAAGAACGATGCCTATGGGAGTGCTTTCGCAAGGAGCGCTTTGAGGGTGTTGACCTGATTTTGTCCGCTGGCGATCTGGACCCGGACTATCTTGAGTTTTTGGTCACGGTCATCAACAAACCGCTCATCTACGTGCGCGGCAATCACGATGACCGCTACGCACGTCATGCACCGGGCGGCTGTATCTGCGTCGAAGACACCGTGTACGTGTATCGAGGCGTCCGCATTGCGGGGCTTGGCGGCTCCATGCGCTACCGAGATGGCGCCAACATGTACACCGAGCGCGAGATGGCCAAGCGCGTGCGCAAGCTGTCACGCAAAGTGAAGATGGTCGGCGGCTGCGACATCCTGCTGACCCATGCGCCCGCCGCCGGCATGGGCGATCTGGACGATCTGCCACATCGAGGATTCGAATGCTTTAGCACAGCGCTTGAGTCCTGGAGCCCCGACTACATGGTGCACGGGCATGTGCATCAGAGCTACGGTCCCGATTTTCAGCGCGAGCGGCAACACGCGTGCGGGACGACGATTATCAACGCCTGCGGCTATACGCAATTTGAACTGGACGAGACACGCTACCCCATCCGTGGCTGGCAGGCAGCTTGGCTCAATTCCCAAACCATGCGCCGCGAGCTCAAGCTCCACGAAGCCATCGAGTCCTCAACCGCCAGAACACCCTGGTAACTGCCTCAAAGGGGTCACTGCCCCCTTTGAGGCAGTTTTGACGCGATAGCAAGAAACCCGGTCCTGCACAAGGCAGAACCGGGTTTCTTTAGCAATGCTTGCTTTGCTCAGGCAGTAACTAAAAATTACTCAGCCAGGAAGTCACGCTGGATAGCGGGATCGACCTTGACGCCAGGGCCCATGGTGGAAGACACGGAGATGGACTTGACGTACTTGCCCTTAGCAGAAGAGGGCTTGACGCGCAGGATCTCGGTGTACAGGGCGGCGTAGTTCTCGACGAGCTGCTGCTCGGAGAAGGACTTCTTGCCCAGGGGCACGTGGCAGATGCCGTAGCGGTCGGCGCGATACTCAACGCGGCCGGCCTTGAGCTCGGAGACCATCTTGGCGACGTCCATGGTCACGGTGCCGAGCTTGGGGTTCGGCATGAGGCCACGGGGACCAAGGATCTTACCGATGCGGCCAACCTTGGCCATCATGTTCGGCGTAGCAATAGCGGCGTCGAAGTTGATCTCGCCCTTCTGAATCTGGGCGACGAGCTCGTCGGAACCGATGATGTCGGCGCCGGCAGCCTCGGCCTCGCGAGCCTTCTCGCCCTCGGCGAAGACGGCAACACGAATGGTCTTGCCGGTGCCGTGGGGCAGGGAGATGGAACCACGGATGTTCTGGTCAGCCTTACGAGTATCGACGCCCAGACGGAAGTGGGCCTCGACGGTCTCGTCGAACTTGGCGGTGTCGAGCTCCTTGATGAGCTTGGCAGCCTGAAGGGGGGTGTAGAGCGTGGCGCGGTCGATCTTCTCGGCAGCGGCGTTATAGCTCTTACCATGCTTAGCCATGTGCATTACCTCCTGTGGTTAAACGGGCGTGAGCCCTCCCACATCGTATCGTGTGCCCTATTGCACACATTTAACGGGCGCCCCGGTCGGAGCACCCGTCATTACCTAAAGAAATCGCTACTCAGCGATGGTGACGCCCATGGAGCGGGCGGTACCGGCGATGATCTTCTTGGCGGCGTCAATGTCGTTGGCATTGAGGTCCGGCATCTTGATCTCGGCGATCTTGGTGAGCTGCTCCTGGGAGAGCTGACCGACCTTGTCGGCCTGGGGCTTAGCGGAACCAGACTTGAGGTTCAGCTCCTTCTTGATGAGGTGAGCCGCCGGCGGGGTCTTGGTGATGAAGGAGAAGGACTTGTCCTCGTAGACAGAAATCTCAACGGGGATGATGTCGCCCTTCTTGTCCTGCGTCTCGGCGTTAAAGGCCTGGCAGAACTGCATGATGTTCACGCCAGCAGCGCCCAGGGCGGGGCCGACGGGAGGAGCGGGGTTTGCTGCACCAGCAGGAATCTGGAGCTTAATGACGTTGGCAACCTTCTTCTCAGCCATGGTCATTCCTTTCGAATCACGAGTGTGAAGTACTTGCTATATCGTAAGCACGCACGTGTTAGAAGCACTCCTGAGATGAGCAGTCACAGAAGAAGCACGCTCGCGCGAACGGACGAAAACTTAAGCGATGACAGCGACCTGGTTAAAGTCGAGCTCTACCGGCGTCTCGCGGCCAAAGATCATCAGCATGACCTTGAGCTTGCCTGCCTCGGTGTTAACCTCGGAGACCTTGCCATCAAAGTCGGTAAGCGGGCCATCGGTGACGCGGACGGACGTGCCGACCTCAATATCGACCGACGTACGCTTGGGCGAATCGCCCTTACCGGAACGACGAGTCATCTTATTGTACTCGTCGCGGGAAAGCGGAGCGGGCTTACCGTTGCCGCCCAGGAAACCGGTGACACCGGGCGTGTTGCGAACACACGTCCATGCATCGTCATCCATCTCCATGCGAACCAGGACATAACCCGGGAAGATCTTAGAATCCTTGGTCTCGCGCTTGCCACCCTCTTTGATCTCGGTGACGCGCTCCATAGGAATCTCGATATCAAAGATACGGTCCTGCATGCCCATAGTCTCGATGCGATGCTCGAGATCGGACTTAACGCGGTTCTCGTATCCAGAGTAAGTGTGAACGACGTACCAACGCTTAGACATGGTTTAGCCCCTCAATCCGGAGAACAGAGCAAGAGCCTCGCCAAAGCCAGCATCGAGCAGAGCGATGACGACGCCGACGACGACCAGAGAAGCGCAAACGACGACCGAGTAGTTCACGAGCTCCTTCTTATCGGGCCACGTGACACGCTTCATCTCGGACTTGACCGAAGCGAAATACTTCTTGGTGCGGGCGAAGAAACCGGGCTTCTCGTTCTTCTTGGACTTCGCAGCCTTCTCGCTCTTCTTGGCAACGGCCTTCTTGGCCTCAACCTTGGAGTTGGCGGCAGCATTGTTGGCAGACGCCTGCTGCTGTGCCTTCTTCTTGTTCTTCTTGTTGGCCATTTGGGTTACCTCCGCGCAATGCGCTTATACATGAGTAAACCGTAAGCCCCCAAATGGGAGCTTACGGAATAATGACTGGCACGCCAGGAAGGACTCGAACCCTCAACACTCGGTTTTGGAGACCGATGCTCTACCAATTGAACTACTGGCGTATGTCAAAAGAGACTAGCGAGTCTCTTTGTGCAGCGTGTGGTGACGGCACCAGGGGCAATACTTCTTGATCTCCATACGATCAGGCATGTTCGATTTGTTCTTGGTGGTCGTATAGTTGCGGCGCTTGCACTCAGTGCACGCAAGAGTAACTAGAGTACGCATGTATCCTGAACCTTTCATTTCCGCCCCGTACGGGCACGAGTTGTTACTTTATCAGCTCTACGTAAGTGCTGTCAACGAAAACCTCGAATCAATTGGTTCTCGTTGGCTCCATTCATATTTGGAACACATCAATGGAGCCAACGAGATCTAATCGATCCCTCACGCTCAGCTTAAGAGCGAGCCAAGCGTAATTGTCAAGCAAAAAATCCCGCGCAGAAAAGAACCCGGCACCCATATAAGTGCCGGGTTCTCTAAGTCAGCTATATCAGAGAGCTAATTTACTCAATGATCGTGGAGACGATGCCCGAACCGACGGTGTGGCCACCCTCGCGGATAGCGAAGCGCAGGCCCTCCTCCATGGCGATCGGGTGAATGAGGTCGCCCTCGATGGTGATGTGGTCACCAGGCATAGCCATCTCGGTGCCCTCGGGGAGCTTGACCGTACCGGTAACGTCGGTGGTACGGAAGTAGAACTGAGGACGATAACCATCGAAGAACGGGGTGTGACGGCCGCCCTCCTCCTTGGTCAGAACGTAGATCTCGCCGGTGAACTTGGTGTGCGGGGTAACCGAACCGGGCTTGCAGAGAACCTGGCCGCGCTCGATGTCCTCACGCTTGATGCCGCGGAGCAGCAGACCGACGTTGTCGCCAGCCTCGCAGAAGTCCATGGACTTACGGAACATCTCGATACCGGTAACGACGGTGTTCTGGGTATCCTTGATGCCGACAATCTCGACGGGCTCGTTGAGCTTGAGCTCACCGCGCTCGACACGGCCGGTAGCAACGGTACCACGGCCGGAGATGGTCATAACGTCCTCAACGGCCATCAGGAAGGGGAGGTCGTTGTTACGAGCAGGCGTCGGGATGTACTCGTCGACGGCCTTCATGAGCTCGCGGATAGCGTCCATCCACTTGGCGTCGCCCTCGAGAGCGCCCAGAGCGGAACCACGGATGACGGGGATGTCGTCGCCGGGGAAATCGTACTCGGAGAGGAGCTCACGGGTCTCCATCTCGACGAGGTCGATGAGCTCGTCATCGTCGACCATGTCGCACTTGTTCAGGAAGACGACGATGTAGGGAACGCCGACCTGACGGGCGAGCAGGATGTGCTCGCGGGTCTGAGCCATGGGGCCGTCGGTAGCAGCGATAACCAGGATAGCGCCGTCCATCTGAGCAGCACCGGTGATCATGTTCTTGATATAGTCAGCATGGCCGGGGCAGTCAACGTGAGCATAGTGACGCTTTTCGGTCTCGT
>CALKBB010000281.1 GCA_937989795.1 uncultured Collinsella sp.
AGGGAAAGCTCGCATGTCACATTGGGAAAGGCGTTCCATGTCACAAGTTTCTAACACCTCGTTTACAACGACGGTTTCATCAAACGCCATGGCCGTGGTGGACTATCTGTCCAAAAGCATGATGTCGGCGCTGCCGTTTATTGTCTGCGCGGCGTTGTTCCGCACCGTCGCCGTCATTATGGGCGAAGGTATGCTGGGCCTGTGGTCTGCCGATTTCGAAATCTATCGCCTGTTCTACAGTTGGCTCTATAACGCCGGCTACTACTTTTTGCCCATCTATCTTGGTTGGGCGGCCGCCCGCCAGCTCGGTTGCTCGGAGCAGCTAGGCATGATGCTGGGCGGCGTATTGATTGCGCCCGATCTGCTTAAGCTCGTCGATGCCGCATCGACGACGGGGGCATCGATGACTTCCGTGTATGGTCTGCTTCCCGCGCCGGTCAACGATTACACGACGACTGTTATTCCGGTTCTCATCTCGGTGCCCGTGCTATGGCGAGTGGAGTGTTTCTTTCAGCGCGTTATCCCTAAGGCCGTGGCGTTTTCGTTCGTTCCGTTTGCGACCATGCTTGTCATGGTTCCGGTTTCGCTGTGTATTACGGCGCCGGCGGGCAGCTATCTGGGCATGCTGTTGGGCCAGCTTATGTTTATGCTTGGCAATTCCGGTGGCATCGTGTCGCTGCTCACGCTCATGGGGCTTGCCGCGGGCTGGGAGTTCCTAAAGATCGCCGGCGTCAGCAACGTTGTCCTATCGCTTGCCTACGCGCAGTTCATGAGTGTGGGAACGGATTCGTGCATCCTGATCGCCGCGACGATGGCGACGTTCGCCGTTTGGGGCATGCCCTTTGGCGCGTCGCTCCGCGTTGCGGATAAGGACGAGAAGGCGCTCATGCTGGGCTATTCGATCTCGGGTGTGCTTGGTGGCGTAAGCGAGCCGGCGCTGTACGGTTGCGGCTTTAAATATGGCAGGTGCCTGACGTGCATGGCCATTGGCGGCGCCGTCGGAGGCCTTGTTGCGGCCGTGGGCCACGTTACGGCCTATACCATCGGCATGACGAATGTCCTCATGGTCATTGGCTTTGCCACGGGCGGCATCTCGAACCTGCTGTGGTGCTGCGCTGCCGGCGGCACGGCATTTGCGGTGTCTGCGGCGCTGAGCTACTGCTTTGGCGTGGTGCCGGCGCAGGGACAGGCGGCAGAAGACGGGGCCGATTCACCCGAAACCTCGAAGAGCGTGGCCGAAGCAAGCGC
>CALKBB010000282.1 GCA_937989795.1 uncultured Collinsella sp.
GGGCTTTCTTCCCTGCATGTGGGTAAACAACGATAGCACACCGCAGTTCTATTGCGGCATCATCATGATGCTGCTTGCGGCGAGCTTGCTGGTTAACCGCACGGTTTCAATCAAGACGCGTATCGCAACACTCGTCGTCACGATGACCCTGGTCGCAAGCTCCGTTTTGAGCCCGCTCGAGTACGTCTGGTGCGGCATGCGCGTTCCTAACGGATTCTACTCGCGCACCGCCTTTTTGCTTAGCTTCTTTGCGCTGTGGGCCGCAGGATACGCGTTGCAGAAACTCAATGAGCGGCCAACATTACGTCGAGCCCATCGTCCGGCCATCATCATGCCGCTCCTGGCACTCACGGCAATTGAACTATTTGCCAACGCCCATGTTATGTGGAACCAGCTGTACACAGGCTATTCCGAAGAAGCCAACAGCGCCTATGTCGCCACCGCAACCAACACGATCACAGCCATTCAAGGCCAGGATTCGGCGTCTTTCTACCGCATCGACCGTACGATTACGCGCGCCGATAGCGCCGCCCTCAACGAAGGCCTGGCGCTTGGATACAACCAACTGTCTTCATATTCGTCGGCAAACAACCCACAGGCAATTGCACTTCTCAACTCCCTTGGATACAGCAGTGTCGGCGAGTTTTCGACCCGTTATGCCGAGCCCGTTCTTGCCGTCGATGCCCTACTGGGAGTCAAGTATGCCATTCCTGAGAACGCGCCTGCGGGATACGTTTCGGCCAAGACGAATCAGGCCGACTCCACAAGCGCGGTGTACGAGAACCCCTATGCGCTCAGCATTGGCGTCGCAGCCTCAAGCGATATCCAAAACAGCACGCTGAAGATCGAGAACCCCTTCGAAAAGCAGAACGACCTCTACAGCAAAATCCTAGGCCGCGAGGTAAAGCTCTATACCAAGATCGAGGCCACGAGCACGGAGAATAGCGATAGCTTAAAGCAATGGAGCGTTACTGTACCGGCAAGCTCCATCGGGTATCTCTATATCAACAAAGATGCGATCGCCGGCAGTTATTGGCCCGTCGCTCTTACCATCGACCAGCGAACGATCGAAAACGAGGCCTGGAGATTCGACAATAATATCCGCCAGATTGCGGATGCATCGGACGTCCCGAGCCAGCATACGGTGTCAATCGGAGTCGCAGAGGGCTATACAGGCATGCCCCAAGACAATGAGCCGGTCTTTTACGCCCTCAATCTGGACGTTTTCAAACAGATCATTAACGAGCTTAAGACGAGCGAGTTTATTCCGACGGTTTTTGAGGACGGAAGGATCGAAGGCGAGTATACCGCCAAAGATGACGACAGCCTGCTGCTGAGCGTGCCGTACGATGAGGGCTGGAACGTAACGGTAAACGGCACCGCCGCAGAACTAACGCCCGCCGCCGATAAGGGCTTGTCGTCCCTGAGCATGCAGAAAGGCGCGAATAGGATCGTGATGACCTACAAGACTCCGGGCGCCCTTGCGGGGCTTGCAGTGAGTCTGGCGACCGCCATTGCCCTTGTTACGTCGGAGCTATTCGCCAGAAACAAGAAAAGCCGCCGTTAAGAACGGCGGCTTTTGCTCTCATAAATTCAATAACAGCAGCTAGAGCGTCTTGAGGTACTCCCCCAGCTCTTCCTCCCAGTCGGGCATGTGGAATCCAGCAGCCTCGAGCCTGGACAGGTCGAGCGCGGAGTGGACCGGGCGCGGGGCGA
>CALKBB010000283.1 GCA_937989795.1 uncultured Collinsella sp.
GCGTAGAACCAAGCTGCTCGGAGAAAGAAGGCTTCTTGTCCGGCGAAGCAACGGGAGCGTCCGGCGCCTTATTCGAGTCGTCCTTGGAAGCATCGGAATCAGGGGTTGCGTCAGAGCCGGAGCCGTTGTTAGAGCCGGTGTCAACGGACGAATCGCTCGAGCCGGTAGATGAGTTAGAGGTGTCAGCGCCGGTCGAACCAGAAGCGTCGCTGTCCGTATTGCCGGCAGAGCTTGAAGACGAATCGCCCGCAGCAGAGCCGTTCGAATTGGAGCCGTTCGAGGTAGAGCCGTCGTTGGTAGTGCCACCAGCCGAGCCATTACCGTCAGCATCGGTCGAGGGCGTATCCATCCTGTCATCGTTGGGATCGTCACTCGAGTCGTCATTCGAATCAGGTGTCGGCGAGGGCGCCGGTGTGGGCTCGGGCTGCACGGGCGCCGCAGCGGCTGCCTCGTCCTCGGCGATATAAGCCAAGCAGTCCTTCAGCTCATTCTTATAACGATTCTTCCAGCCCTCATGATACTGGGGCTGGCTCGAATACTTGGTCGCCACGTTATTGACCACGCTGTTGGAAAGCGCCGTCACAAACTCGCGGTCGGTCATACTGTTAGAAAGGTTTGCCCAGCGGAAAAAGTCCTGGCAGCCACCGGTGCCGCACATATTGGTGATACTCCACACCATGCCCTTGACGCAGTCGGCACGGCCGGAGAGGTCAATGCCAAGAGCGCTCTTGAGCCACGACTCGGTCACGGCATAGTACGAGTTGTACGCATAGGCATCCTGCAGCGCCGAGAACTCAGTAGGATCGGTGTTGTAAGCGCCCTGGAAGGCCTCCTGCGCAATACGGCCAAGCTCGGTGAGCTGGCCGTTCGCATACATGGGGTTGTTCGCGTTGGAAATCTCGCTGCCGCGATCGATTGCAGCCTTAAGCATGCCGTACTTAGCAGAATCGTAGTTGTAGACCTGCTTCATAAACGGAATGAGCGACCAACGACGGTCGAACTGGTAATAGCCCAGCGCGTTATAGCCGTCGCCATACGAAAAGCCCTGGTTATAGTTGCCGTGACTCTCGTATTTGGTGAAGTACTTCATCTCGGCGGTCACGTTGACAAACGAAACACCCTGAACCGACCTCAGCACGCCCGAGAAGGACTGCTGGGTGTAAAGGCCCTTATCGATATCGGTGGCATCCGAGGCAACACCCGGCGTGGGCTCCTCGGCTATAGCGGTTGCGGGTGCGGCAACAGCGCCAAACGAAAGCGCCAACGTCAGGCCCGCAACAATCGCGGAATGCTTGGGTTGCATACATCCTCCCTGCATTGGTGTAGTTAAAGTGCAGTTTGCAAAGATGGTTTCAGTATTACAGCTCCCCGTTTGTTGCACAACAACCCATCGGTAAACGGCAACAGCCCTCCGCGAAATCTAAAGGAATTAAACAAACTGGTCGTCGGGAGCCAGCAGAAGCTCGCCGTAACGCTCCATCAGCCCGTCTCTCAGCTGACAGAAAGCGGGGATATAGACGTTCAAGATACGCTGAATCAAATCTTGAGCGAGCTTGTTGTCATAGATATGGACATTCGTATTGCGGTCTCTGAGCATATCTAGCCAGGCTGCCTCATCAATAAAGTCGTAGAATCGGTAGGACTCCTTCAAGATGGCACGAGGAGACCCCGACGCGGCAAGCGTGGCACCCTCATACTCGAGCAGACGCTTAAGGAGCTTCCAGCTCAGTTCAAATTGAAGATTGAGCTTATTAATCAATCCACTCTGAACAAAATCATTGTTGAGATCCTGATTAGGCGCATCCTCAAGATTCGCCAAGGCGCTGGCAAAGTTCTCATATTTTTTCATACAGAATCACACCATCCCTGGCAATTTCATCGAGCAATTGCTGCGATAAGGACTCGTCGAGATTGACGACATCTACATCTAAAAGAGTATCAAGACGCTCCTCGATCAAATATGAGAAACGGCCGAAATCCCGGCAACCTGCTACGGCGATGTCAATATCGCTCTTAGGCAAGCTGTCACCTCGAGCGCGAGAGCCAAACAGCACAACCTTCTCGGCGTCACATTCCCGAGCAAAAACTTCGATTTGCTTGTACACCTTGTCGAGAGATGCCATTTGCACCCCTACAGCTTAATGTCAAAGTTGATCTCGGGGACGGCGGCTAAGTCGGCCAACGTCACGCCGTCGACGTACTTTTCGATTACGTCGTCCAGCCCGCGCCAGAACTTGACGGTCGAGCACAGGTCGCTGCGGGTACAGCTGTTGTCGATGCCGTCGCACGCCACCGGAGCCGTGCTGCCCTCGACGGCACGCAGGATGTCGCCGGCGCGCACCTCGGCCGGGTCCTTAGCCATCATGTAGCCGCCGCCCTTACCGCGTACGCTCTTAAGCAGGCCCGCCTTCATAAGCGGACGGACCAGCTGTTCCAAATACTTTTGCGAGATGTGCTCGCGGTCGGCAACCTCGCGCAGGGCGATTTTGCCCTCGACGTCACCAAGCGCTGCGATATAGATCATCAGACGGAGGGCATAGCGGCCCTTAGAAGAAATGAGCATACCTACCCTCTCATCGTTGCCGGGACAAAATACCAGGCTTGTTTGTCCCAAATCTTATGCACGCGGGGCAAACAAGCCTGATTATTATGTCCCACATCTAAAAAGTCGAGTGGATTAGTCGGGTTTTCCCTTGACTAACGCCGAACCCATAGTAACTTTATTCCGAGAAGATTCCTAGGGTTTAGTACACCTATGAGTACACCATATACAGAGAGGGACAGCATGAGCGCAAATCCGCTGCTTTCCATCGAAGGTCTGACCGCCTCCGTGGACGAAAAGACCATCCTCCACAACGTCAACCTCAACGTCGCCGCCGGCGAGACCCACGTGCTGATGGGACCCAACGGCGCCGGCAAGTCCACCCTCGGCCACCTGGTCATGGGCGACCCCGTCTACACCGTGCAGGACGGCCGCATCGTCTTTGACGGCCAGGACATCACCGAGCTCACCACCGACAAACGCTCGCGCGCCGGCCTGTTCCTGAGCTTCCAGGCCCCGGTCGAGATCCCGGGCGTGCCGCTGTCGAGCTTTTTGCGCGCCAGCATCGCCGGCCGCCCCGGCCTGGAGATGAAGGGCAAGGAGTTCCGCCGTCGCGTCAAGGAGCTCGCGGCCGAGCTCAACATGGACACCGCCTACCTCAACCGCGAGCTGGGCGTGGGCTTCTCGGGCGGCGAGAAGAAGAAGGTCGAGATGCTCCAGCTCCTGCTGCTGCAGCCCAAGCTCGCCATCCTGGACGAAACCGACTCCGGCCTGGACGTCGACGCCCTGTCCACCGTCAGCCACGGCATGGACGCCTACCGCAAGAGCTGCGACGGCTCCATGCTCATCATCACGCACAACACGCGCATCCTGGAGCATCTGGATGTCGACCGCGTCCACGTTATGGTCAAGGGCCACATCGTGCGCGAGGACGACGCCTCGCTCATCCCCTGGATCGACAAGAACGGCTTTGAGACCTTCGAGCGCGAGGCCGCCGAGCAGCGCGCCCAGGCCGAGGCCGCCGCTGCCGAGCAGCAGGCGTAAAGGGGCGACGCAATGACCAAGAACCGCACCGAGGTCGCGGACATCGACCGCAGCCTCTACGACTTCACCTATGGCGAGGAGGGATTCGAGCGTCTCGACGCCGGCATCACGCCCGACATCGTGCGCGAGATCAGCGCCAAGAAGGACGAGCCTCAGTGGATGCTCGACCTGCGCTTAAAGTCCCTCGAGATCTTCAACCGTTTTCCCGACCCGACGTGGGGCCCCTCCATCGAGGGCCTGGACATGGACAACATCGTCACCTACGTCAAGCCCAACACCGACCAAAAGCACGACTGGGAGTCGGTGCCCGACGACATCAAGAACACCTTTGAACGCCTGGGCATCCCAGAGGCCGAGCGCAGCTACCTGGCGGGCGTCGGCGCGCAGTACGACTCCGAACTCGTCTACCACAACATGCAGGACACGGCGTCCAAGATGGGTATCGTCTACTCCGGCATTGAGGAGGCCTTGCACGACCCGCAGTGGGAGCCGCTCATCCACGAGAAGTTTATGACGCTCATCCCGCCCACCGACCACAAGTTTGCGGCCCTGCACGGCGCCGTGTGGTCGGGCGGCTCGTTTGTCTACGTGCCCAAGGGCACCAAGCTCGATTTTCCGCTGCAGAGCTACTTCCGCCTCAACGCCAAGGGCGCTGGCCAGTTTGAGCACACGCTCATCATCGTCGAAGACGATGCCGACCTGCACTTTATCGAGGGCTGCTCCGCGCCCAAGTACAACGTGGCCAACCTCCATGCCGGCGCTGTCGAGCTGTTTGTAGGCAAGCGCGCGCACCTGCGCTATTCGACCATCGAGAACTGGTCCAAGAATATGTACAACCTCAACACCAAGCGTGCACGCGTGGACGAGGACGGCGACATCGAGTGGATCAGCGGTTCCTTCGGCAGCCACGTGGGCTACCTCTACCCCATGAGCGTGCTCAACGGTCGCCGCGCCCGCTCGAGCTTTACCGGCATCACCTTTGCCGGCGCCGGTCAGAACCTCGATACCGGTTGCAAGGTCGTGCTCAACGCGCCCGAGACCTCGGCAACCGTCGAGACCAAGGGCATCTCCAAGAGCGGCGGCATCCAGACGTTCCGCAGCTCTATCGTTGCCACGCCCAAGGCTGAGGGGTCTAAGGCAACCGTGAGCTGCCAGTCGCTCATGCTCGACGACCAGAGCCGCTCCGACACCATCCCGGCCATGGACATCCGCGCCAAGAACGTCGACATCGGCCACGAGGCCACCATCGGCCGCATCGGCGACGACAAGGTGTTCTACCTGATGAGCCGCGGTATCTCGGAGGAAGAGGCCCGCACCATGATCGTCAACGGCTTTGCCAACCCGGTCTCCAAGGAGCTGCCGCTGGAGTACGCCGTCGAGATGAACAACCTGATCAAGCTCGAGATGGAAGGAGCGATCGGATAATGAAACAGACCACGAACACCGCTGCAACCACGCTCGAGCAAGTTAATGCGATGCCTGCCGCCACTTGGGGTTGGCTGCGCATGAACCAGACCAAGCTTGAGCTTTCTAACGAACTTACCGTCGCTCCTGCCGAGGCCGTTGAGGTCGAGGGGCTGGACGAGCAGTTCCGCGGCGCTGCCGACGCCTTCGACGCCGCCATGGACGCCATGGCCGAGCGCTTCCCCGAGCGCCGCGCCTCCGCCCCCGGTGATGCCGCCGACCGCGCCCACATCACGCCCGAGACCGAGCTTGACGTGCCCGCCACCTCCATCTACCAGGCCGGTGCCATCAAGCTCGAGGAAGAGCTCTCGCCTGCTGAAGCCTTCGAGACCGGCATGGGCGAGGCTGCCTACACCTACCTGGCCGACCACGCCACCAAGCGCATCGTCATCGATGTGCCCGCATACCAGCACGCGACGGCTACCGTGCGCGTGAGTGGCGTCGACGCAGCGGCTGCGATTGCCGCCATCGACGCCGTCGCCCGTCCGCAGGCAACGCTCGATCTGCGCATAGCCCTGGACTCCCCCGTCAACGGCCAAGGCGTCGTGGGCTCCGTGCTGCGCGTGTGCGCTCACGAGTACGCCACTGTCAATGTGACCTGCACGCAGACGCTCGACGATAGCTGGATCGCACTCGACGACACCGGCCTGTTCCTGGACGAGGGTGCCCGTGTCAACGTGCAACACACCGTCCTGGGTGCCGGCGCCAGCACCACCGGCCTTGCCGGCGACCTGCTGGGCGACACCGCCAAGGTGACGATCGATACCGATTACCTGGGCGCCCGCGAGCAGGTGCGCGACTTTAACTATGAGCTGCGCCACCGCGGCCGCAAGACCGAGTGCGAAATCGACGCCAACGGCGTGCTGACCGGTACGTCTAAGAAGGTCTACCGCGGCACCATCGACCTCGTGCACGGCTGCAAGGGCGCAACCGGCACCGAGCGCGAAACCGTGCTGTTGGCCAACAAGGGCGTCGACAACAAGACCGTCCCCGTCATCCTGTGCGACGAGGACGACGTCGCCGGCAATCACGGCGCCACCATCGGTCACGTCCGCGACGAGCAGCTGTTCTACCTCGCCTGCCGCGGCCTTGACCAAAACGCTGCCGAGGACCTGTTCATTCGCGCCAAACTGGAGGACGCCGCACTTTCCGCGACCGACGAGCGCACCCGCGCCGCCGTCATCCGTCTGGGCAACAACCTGATCGATAACTTTGAGGAGGAGCTCGCATGATCGACACCGAGCACGTTAAATGCGACACCTGTACCGCACCGGAGCCTATGGAGCTCGACGCCAGCGACGAGGCCTCGCGCGGCTGGCCTACCGTCGACATCGAAACCAATCCCTACAAGGCGCAGTTCCCGCTGTTCCAGCAGCACCCCGAGATCGCCTTCCTCGATAGCGCCGCCACCGCGCAGCGCCCCGCCTGCGTGCTCGACGCCGAGCGTGACTTCTACCAGCGCATGAACGCCAACCCCCTGCGCGGCCTGTACTCGCTGTCCGTCGAGGCCACCGAGGCCATCGCGAAGGTGCGCCAGCAGATCGCCGACGTCATCGGCGCGCCCCAGGCCAACGAGGTCGTCTTCACCCGCAACACGAGTGAGTCGCTCAACCTGATCGCCAAGAGCTTTGCGCCCACGGTCCTCGAGCCGGGCGACGAGGTCGTCATCACCATCATGGAGCACCACTCCAACCTGATCCCGTGGCAGCAGGTCTGCCGCGAGACCGGCGCCAAGCTCGTCTACCTCTACCCCACCAAGACCGGCCAGCTCACGACCGAGGAAGTGCTTGCCAAGGTGGGCCCCAAGACCAAGATCTTGGCCGTGGGTCAGGTCTCTAACGTCCTGGGCGTCGAGAACCCGGTCAAGAATCTCGGCAAGCTCGTGCACAAGTATGGCGGCTATCTGGTCGTCGACGGCGCGCAGTCGCTGCCGCATATGCCGGTCAACGTGGCAGATCTGGGCGCCGATTTCTTTGCCTTTAGCGCGCACAAGGCCATGGGTCCCATGGGCAT
>CALKBB010000284.1 GCA_937989795.1 uncultured Collinsella sp.
CGGCGGTCTGGTAGGCGGGCAGGGTGAAGGTCAGTTCCGGGTCGAGGAAGGCGATGGCCGGGCGGTTGAGGTCCGTGTTAATGCCGCATTTGAGGTGCTCCTCGTCGTTGCTGATAACGCAGGAGTTAGAGGCCTCGGACCCGATGCGGGGATGGTCGCCACGCAGGCGACGTCGATGCGGTCGGCGGGAACGGCGCGCTTGCGGAAGAAGTCCCATACGTCGCCGTCGTATACCGCCCCCAGCGCGATGGCCTTCGCGCAGTCCATGGCTGAGCCGCCGCCCACGGGCAGGATGATGTCGACGTCGTTTTCCCGTGCGAGCTCGACGCCTTCTCGCACCAAGCCTATTTCGGGGTTTGGACGCACCCCTCTAAGCTCGATGTGCTCCACGCCCGCGGCGTCGAGCGATGCCTTCACGTGGCCGAGCGTTCCGCAGCGGACTACGGAACCCTTGCCGTAGACAATGAGCGCTCGGCGGTGGCCGGAGACGGACAGGGTCTCCCCAACCTTGTCGGTCACTTTTCGTCCAAAGACAAAGCGGGTGGGGGAGTAGAGGGAGAAATCGTTCATGGAGCTCCAATCTGGCGTTTCGCCCTACATGCGCGGAGGAGTTTTTCGGGCGCATCGCCTGCATTCGCGTCGCAATCTCGGCGGCGCGGCGCGGTCCGTGGATTCCATCGTATCGCCCGCGGCATCCCTTACCGACGATTGGGGCGAGTCTGCATTTCGCGGCGCGACGTCCACCTGGCGGACGATATCCGTTCGCGACACGTGGCCGTCCCGGTCGCAATAGCGTATGCGCACCGGGTCGCCGAGATGGGCCTGTGACCCCTTCTCCTGATGCGAGCGCGCGAGACGGACGAGCAGCGGCGCGAGCACCTGCTCGACCGTCTCCTCCCGATACCACGCCGCCACGGGCAACCCGTTCACGTCAAACCCGTACGTTCGCCATGCCATTCGCCTCGCCGCCTTCGCCGAACGAAACCGCGTATCCAGACCGCCGGTCCCCAACCCAGCACTTCGACGAGCCTTCGCGCGCACTTCTGCGGTCGGGATGCGCCCGTGAGGCGCTCGGCGGACAGCGCCGTTGCCGCTCGCTGTGTCGAGCGCGAGTGTCGAGAAGTCGCCACATGCCACTCAGATGTAGCATGGAGTGCCGAAGCGCACGCGCCCGTGACGAAACACTGGCGCCAACCCGTCCCGAGCACCACCCCGCCCGTAAGGTGTGTGGCGAAAGGAGGACCAGCCGCATGAACATCCCCGAGACACAGAGCCTACCTCGATCGCATTCCGCACGAGCTTCTCTGACATTTCCGCCCATTACCACGTGG
>CALKBB010000285.1 GCA_937989795.1 uncultured Collinsella sp.
TCAGCACAATGGCGTAGATGAGCATCCGGTAATCGTTCAGGCTGCGCAGCAGCTCCGGCAGCACGGTAAGCAGCGCCGCCGCAAGGATGGAACCCAGCATATTGCCCATACCGCCCAGAACCACGAACACCAGAATGAGGATCGACGTGTTGAAGTCGAACTTAGTAGCGGAAAGCTGCGAGAAGTTACCGCCGAACAGGGCTCCGGCAGCGCCGGCGAGGGCAGCGGAAACCACGAAGGCGATCATGCGGTACTGGGTGACGGAGATGCCCACGGACTCGGCAGCGATCTTGTTATCGCGCACGGCAATAATGGCACGACCGGTACGGCTGCGAACCAGGTTGAGCACAATCACGAGCGCGACCATAACCAGGATTGCGCCGGCAAGGAAGGTCGAATAGGTCGACACGCCCGATGCGCCCTGCGCGCCCTTGATGATGGCGGTGCCGTCCTCGAGCAGGTGCAGGTCGTTGATCGTAGAGTTACCCGTGATGTTAAAGATCACATGCAGGCCGCGGGAGTCGACGCCCACGATAAGGCAGGTGACGATCTCTTTGATGATCTCGCCAAAAGCCAGGGTCACGATGGCCAGATAGTCGCCGCTCAGGCGCAGGACCGGGATACCGATCAAGAAGCCCAAGATGGCAGCGGCGATAGCGCCGACCACAATGCTGATGATCAGACGCATCGGATCGGACGGAACGGCGCTCTCCAGCGCGACGGCAGTGACGATGCCCGTATAGGCGCCGACGCTCATAAAGCCTGCGTGGCCCAGCGACAAGTCGCCCGCGATACCAACGACGAGGTTAAGGGAGATGGCCATAACAATGTAGGCCGTAATGGGGACCAGCTGGCCGGCAATCATGCGCGGGATCATGTGGTTGGACTGCATAAAGAACACGATGGCGAACGCCACAAGGCACATGGCGTACGTAACAAAGTCGTGACGCGTCTGCTTGTCTTTAAGAAACTTCATAACGCTCACCTACACCTTCTCGGGGACGTACTTGCCCAAGAGGCCGGCAGGCTTGACGAGCAGGACGATGATCAAAACGCCAAAGACGATGGAGTTGGCAAGGCTCGTGGAAATGTAAGCCTGCGCCATCGCCTCGATGATGCCGATGAGAATACCGCCAACAAAGGCACCGGGGATGGAGCCGATGCCGCCGAAAACGGCAGCGTCGAAGGCCTTGATACCAGGCATAGCGCCCGTCGTGGGCTGCAACACCGGCGAGTAGGAGCACAGGAGCACGCCGGCGATGGCGGCGAGGGCGGAGCCGATGGCGAACGTCATCGAGATGGTGCGGTTGACGTTGATGCCCATGAGCTGAGCGGCGGCCTTGTCCTCGGACACGGCGCGCATGGCCTTGCCCATCTTGGTCTTACCCGTAAAGAACATCAGGCCGGCCATGATAACCAGGCAGGCGACGATGGTGACGAGCGAGACGGCGCTTACGTTAAACTTGGCCAAGAACTCCGGCACCGGGAAGGTGACGAGCGAAGTGAAGTTCTTGGGCGTGGCGCCCCACAGAAGCTGTGCGGCATTCTGCAGGAAGTAAGACACGCCGATGGCCGTGATCAGAACGGCCAGCGGGCCCGCCTGACGCAGCGGCTTGTATGCTAGACCCTCAATGAGAACACCGAGAACCGTGCAGACCACACAAGAGAGAACTACAGATGCCCAGCCCGGGAGGCCGAGATACGACGTGGCGCAGAACGAGACATAGGCACCGACCATGATGACATCGCCGTGAGCGAAGTTGAGCATCTTGGCGATACCGTAGACCATGGTGTAGCCCAACGCGATGATGGCGTAGACGCTGCCCATGGACAGGCCGTTGACCAGGTATTGGATAAAAACCGTCATGTTCCACATCCCCCTTTCGAATAGGTTTCCAGTTAATGTATGAAACAGGGACGTTACACTGTCCCTAGATACCAAGCAAGCAGGGAAGGCCAAAACCTCCCCTGCTTGGGATCAAAACCGCTCTATGTAAGGCGGCCAATTAGGCCTGTACGTACTTGCCGTCGGTGATGACGTACGCCGTGGGCTCCTTCTGAACCTGGCCCTTATCGTTCCAGGTGAGCTTGCCGGTCAGACCGTCAACGGTAATCTTGAGCATAGCCTTGGGCAGCTTCTCGGAGACCTCGGTCGGGTCGGCGTCGACACCAAGACCGGCCTCCTTGAGGGCCTCGGCCACCGCGTGCACGCCGTCGTAGGCGTCGGCGGCAAACTGGTCGGGGGTATCGCCGTACTTATCCTTGTAAGCGTTGACGAAGTCGGCGTTCTTCTCGTCGTCGGCGGAGAACGGGGTCATGAGCAGCAGACCCTCGGCAAGAGAGGTGTCGAAGCCCTCAACGCCCAGGATGCCGTCCATGCCGTCGCAACCCATCATCTTGACGTCGTAGCCCATATCCTTGGCGTTCTTGAGCAGGACGGACGCCGGCGTGTAGTAGATCGGCGCGAAGATCATGGTAGCGCCGGCCTGCTTGGCCTTGGTCAGCTGGTTGGTAAAGCTCGTGGCAGAATCGTCCTTAAAGGTCTCCTCGTCGACAATCTCGAGCTTGGACTCAGCGGCCTGGGCCTTAAAGGAATCCGCGATACCCGAAGAATAGGCGTCGCCGGAGTTGTAGAACAGCACGAACTTCTCATCCGCATACTTCTCTGCCAGGAACTTGGCAGCGTTGACGCCCTGGTTGGGGTCGGTGAAGCAAACCTGGAAGACGCAATCCTTGCCGTCAGTGACGTCCTCGGAGGACGCGGACGGGGTGATCATGAACGTCTTGGGGTCGTTACCACACTCAGCGGCAACGGCAACCGACGCACCCGTGGTGGTCGGGCCGACGAGGGCCTGCATGCCCCAGTCGAGCAGGGTATTAAAGGCGTTGACGGCCTTCTCGCCGTCGGCCTGGTCGTCCTCGGCCTTGCTGGCAAGCGGCAGCTCCTTGGTGGAAAAGTCCTTGCAGCCAAGCTCGACGCCCTGGGTAACGGACTTGCCGTAAGACGCGGCGGCACCGGTCAGCGGGCCGATGGTGCCGATCTTAAACGAAGCGTCGCTCGAAGCGGAACCGCTGTCGCCGCCGTTGGAGGAGCAGCCAGCTAGAATGGACATCGCCCCCAGACCTGCTGCGCTCGCGATAACGCTCCTGCGATTCATAACAGGGTTCAATGACTTACCGGTGAGGCTCGACATGCGGCTCTCCTCTCAAATCTCGTCGGGTTTCGGTTACCCGACAGGCCATCCTTCGCCGTGATCGGCGTTCGCAAAATAGTAGACGCTTTAGTTAGGAAAAGTGGCGGTTATTTCGACTTTTCTTTGGATTTGTTCATTTATCCATATTTCTGCGTATTTCTATTACTTTATGCAGTAAAGCCACTTTATTGTGTAAAAGCAATGTTTCCGTTCTGTTACAAGCGTCCCCGCCCTGAATAAAACAGCCTCACCGGTCGCGCTTTATGCGCGCTTAGGCGGCGATGTACTTGCCGTCCTGGATCACATAGGCCGTAGCGGGCTTTTCGACTTGGCCCTCGTCGTTCCACGTGAGCTCGCCAGTCAGGCCCTCGATCTTGATCTTGCGCATGGCCTTGGTCGGCTGGTTGATAAAGCTCGTGGAGGAGTCGTCCTTAAAGGTCTCGGTATCGACGATGTCGAGCTTGGATGCCTTGGCCTGCTCGGCAAAGGCATCGGCGATCTCGGCCGAGACGGCGACGGCGGCACCAGTGGTAACGGAGTCGACGAGCGCCTGCATGCCCCAGTCGCACAGGGCGAACCTTATGGTGTAAACGTTGACAGTTTGTTACGGAGTTCCGTTTGTAGCGAGCATGTTTCCAATGTTTCCGCAGCGTTTCGGGGGTGCCGTTTTGTGCGACTCCTGTTGCCTGGCGAGCACGCGCCCTCGGTTCACGCTAGAATGCACTCAACCTTTAAGCGGTTAATCCATCCATAAGATGCACGAAGGAGCTATCTATGAGCGAACCCCTGCGCACCGTGAACGTCGGTCTGATCGGTCTGGGAACCGTCGGCGGCGGCGTGGCCCGTCTGATTAAGAGCCACCACGATGAGTACCTGGCCGCCTACGGCATCGACCTTAAGCTAACTCGCGCCTGCGCGCTTGCTTGGGAGCAGGCCGAGTCGGCAGGCATTGAGCGCGAGGCCTTTACGAGTGACTGGCACGACGTCGTCACCGACCCCGCCGTCGATATCGTCGTCGAGCTCATCGGCGGCGAGCACCCCGCGACCGAAATCTTCACCACCGCCTTCGAGAACGGCAAGCACGTCGTCTCTGCCAACAAGGCCCTGCTGGGCCGCCACGTCGAGACGCTTGCCGAGAAGGCGCGTGCGTGCGGCGTGCAGATTAAGTGCGAGGCCAGTTGCGGCGGCGGCATCCCCATCGTGAGCACGCTTGAGCACGATCTGGTGGGCAACAAGATCCTGACCATCGCTGGCATTCTCAACGGCACCACCAACTACATCCTGTCGCGCATGGACGCCGAGGGCGCCGATTACGCCGACGTGCTCGCCGACGCGCAGGCCAAGGGCTATGCCGAGGCCGACCCGTCCGCCGACGTCGACGGCTTCGACGCCGCCAGCAAGACGGCCATCCTCGCCTCCATCGGCTTTGGCACCCGCGTTACCACCGATGATGTGTACCAGCAGGGTATCCGCACCATCGGCGCCGAGGACATCGCCCAGGCCCGTGAGCTCGGCTACACCATTAAGCTGCTCGGCATCGCCCGCAACACCGACGCCGGCGTCGACGTCCGCGTGCATCCCACGCTGATCCCCGCCGACCACATGCTTGCCAAGGTCAACGGCGCCATGAACGCTGTTTACGTAGTGGGCGACGCCGTGGGCGAGACCATGTTCTACGGTGCCGGCGCAGGCTCCTTCCCCACCGCGAGCGCCGTCGTGGGCGATATCCTGTCGCTCTCCGAGCAGATCAGCCGGGGCGTGGCTCCGCTGCCCGAGATTGAGCCCTATGGTCACAACCTCGCCTTTAAGCCCATGGACGAGCTCCAGACCAAGTACTATGTGCGCCTGAAGGTCGCCGACCGCGTGGGCGCCCTGTCCGAGACGGTCGACATCTTTGCCAAGCACAACATTTCGATCTCGCTCATCAACCAAGTCGAGGACGGCAAGTCGGGTGTCAGCGATGCCTGCTCGGTCATCTTCCTGACGCACCGCGCACTCGAGAAGGACGTCCAGGCTGCCGCTGCGGAGCTTGCCAGCGTCGACTGCGTGGCCGAGGTCGCCAACGTCCTGCGCATCGAGGACGTCGAGGCCTGGACCGAAGGCGTCATGGCCAACTAGCCCGATTCTCGGCAAATCAAATAACGCATGAGGGGCTCCCGTCCGATTGGATGGGAGCCCCTTTTAGTTACATCTTTTGCACGAAGTGGTCGACTAACGTTTGAACAACTTGACCGTTCGTCAACAACCGTGGATACCGTTTGCCGATATGCGACGGCAGCTGTATTTTGCCGACGCTATGCTGTGCCGTGTATGTCCGCCCGCGATGAGAGGAAGCACCATGTTGCTCGAGGGCAAGAAAGCAATCATCACCGGAGGCACGCGCGGTATCGGCTATGCGATCGCCTGCCGCTTTATCGAGGAAGGCGCTGCCGTCACCGTCTTTGGCTCGCGCCAGGAGACTGCCGACGCGGCCGTTGAGAAGCTGGCGGCCGCCTATCCCGACGCCGAGGTCTGGGGCCGCTCCTGCGACCTCACCTCACTCGAGGCCGTGACCGAGGCTTTTACCCAGGCTGCAACCGACATGGGCGGCCTGGACACGGTCGTCAACAACGCCGGCATCTCCCAGCGCTCGCCCCTTTTGGATTACACGGCAGAAGAGTTTGCAAAGGTCATGGACCTCAATGTCGTCGCCGTCTTTAATGGTCACCAGGCTGCCGCCAAGATCATGACCGAGGCCGGCCACGGCGGCACCATCACCACCACGAGTTCAATGGTCGCCAAGTATGGCCAGCCCTCCGGCGTCGGCTATCCTACGTCCAAGTTTGCCGTCAACGGCATGGTCCAGTCGCTCTCGCGCGAGCTCGCCCCCATGGGTATTCGCGTCAATGCCGTCGCGCCTGGCGTAACCAAGACCGATATGGTCGCCAACCTGCCCGAAGAGGTCATCAAGCCCATCATCGCCACTATTCCGCTCGGTCGCATGGGCGAGCCCGAGGACGTTGCCAACGCCTTCGTTTTCCTTGCGAGCGACATGTCCTCCTATGTCACGGGCGCCATCCTCCCCGTCGACGGGGCAGCCCGCTCCTAAAGGTCGAAAGTTTCGGCTTCGAACCTCAACAGAGTTCAACGCAAAAGGCGCGCTGTCCGCATCAACCGCAGGCAGCGCGCCTTCTATTATTTGGACGGAACCCGTATCCCGACACTCCTTGCTACTTGCCGTCGTCGTCCTGGGCTTCATCGCGCGCGTAGAGCTCCAGCATGCGGCGGCGGTATTCGTGCACGGCGAGCTTGGCGCGCTCCAGGCGGCGGCGCTCACGCGGAGTCAGCTCGGACGGGTCAAGCTCATCACCATAGGTCTTATCGGCAAGAAGATGCGCCGCGTCCACGATGCGGGCATCGATGTGGCCGTTCGCCGCCTCGGCGGAAAGACGCTCGGCAATCGTATCGAGCGTAGGCAAGCCCTCGAATACGCGACCATGTCCATGCGAGGTCAGCAGCTCGTGCTCGCGTGCGAGCAGGCTCGCCAAATCGTGATGGGCGCGCAGGATGTCGAGTGCGTCGGAAGGATGCTCGGCAACCTCTGCCACGGCGGCGACCGGCGCGGCATCGACCACGCGGTAGAAGAGCTGCGCGAGCAGCGGCATCAAGAACACCGTGATGGCACCGGCGGCAACCATGACCGACGCAATATCTTGCGACAGCGCGCCCGCGTTGACGGCAACGCTTGTCACGGCAACGATGATCGGCAGGGCCGTGGTGCAGTAGAGCGCCACGGTAATGCGACCATACGCCGACACATCGCGCGTCGCAGGACAAATGCCCATAGAGATGAGGATGGGCACGGCACGAATAATCAGCAACGCCACGATAAAGCCCGCGAGCAAGCCCGGACGCGACGCCACGGCCGTCAGGTCAATCTTTGCGCCCGATACGGTAAAGAACACCGGAATCAAAAAGCCGTAGGCCAGGCCATCGAGCTTGGTCTCGAGCGTATGGTTGCCCTCGGGGATGATATAGCGCAGGACAAAGCCGGCGGCAAAAGAACCCAACACGATGTCGAGATCAAAGACGGCCGAGAACGCCACGAGCGTGACCAAAATAAGCACCGTCAGGCGCACGAAGGTCTGCGACGTGGTATCGGCGCGCTCCTCGACAAACGCAAAGAAGCGGCTGCCGACGCGCTTGGAGCGGCTTGGGACCACGGCCAGCAACACGCAAACCACCGCAAACAAGCCAAGGATTACGAGCGTTTGGATGCCAGTGCGAGCAGACAGCAGCACCGACATGGCGAGCACGGGACCGAGCTCGCCCCAAGTGCCATACGCGAGAATCGAGTCGCCCACACGCGTGCCGGTGAGCGAGCGCTCGCGCATGATGGGCACGAGCGTGCCGAGCGCCGTAGAAGTGAGGGCAAGCGTCACGGCGATACCGTCGAAATGACTGACCGAGAACCACGGGGTAAAGCGCACGGCAAGCCAGGCGATACCAAACGTGACGACCCACGTCGCCAAGCCGTAGCGCCCCTCGACGCCCGTGATGCTCTTGGGGTCGATCTCAAAGCCGGCGAGCAGGAACAAAAAGGCCAGACCGAGCTCGGACACCAGCGAGACCTCGGCATCTACATGGATGACGCCGAGCATATGGGGTCCCAGCACCGCACCGAACACGAGCAAAAAGACCGTCTCGGGAACGGGTTTTCCGGGAATCGCCGAGGCGATGAAGGGGCTTGCAAAGGCCACGAGCGCGATGATGGCGAGTGAAACGAATGCCATGTGATGCCTTTCTCTTGTTTGCGCTTCACTGTAGCACCCTCGCCGTCCTCAACGCGCCGCGAGCTGTCGTATCATAGTGAGGTTTACAAACATGTGGCTCAAGGCGACCGCAGGGCAGACCCCGCAAACCGACCGCTGCCGCATACCGTACCGTACGCCCAACCGATCAGGAAGGCAGGAACCAATGGTCTCTCGTATCTACGTGGAGAAGAAACCCGGGTTCGACGTCGAGGCTCAGCAGCTCAAGGGCGAGCTGACCGAGATTCTCGGCATCAAGGGCATCGAGGCCCTGAGGATCATCAACCGCTACGACGTCGAGGGCATCGACGAGGAGCTTTTCCGCTCCTGCGTGCCGACCGTCTTTAGCGAGCCCCAGGTCGATGTGACCTATGACGAGCTCCCCGCAAGCGATGGCGCCGTCTTTGCCGTCGAATTCCTGCCTGGCCAGTTTGACCAGCGCGCCGACTCCGCCAGCGAGTGTGTGCAGCTCATCAGCCAGGGCGAGCGCCCCGCCGTGCGCTCCGCCAAGGTCTATATGATCTCGGGCGCTCTGGACGAAGACGCCATCGAGGCTATCAAGCACTACGTGGTGAACCCCGTCGAGGCGCGCATCGCCTCGCTCGACCTGCCCGAGACGCTGTACATGGAGACCCCCGAGCCCCAGCCCGTCGAGGTGCTCGACGGCTTCCGCGAGCTCGACGAGGCCGGCCTTGCCGCCTTTATCGCCGATCGCGGCCTTGCCATGGACGAAGCGGATATCGCCTTCTGCCAGCAGTACTTCCGCGATGAGGATCGCGACCCCACCATCACCGAGATCCGCGTGATCGACACCTATTGGTCCGACCACTGCCGCCACACCACCTTCGGCACCGTCCTGGACGACGTGACGATCGACGACGCCGTGGTACAGCAGGCCTTCGACCGCTACATGGAGATGCGCCACGAACTCGGCCGCGACGCCAAGCCCGTCTGCCTCATGGACATGGGCACCATCGGCGCCAAGTACCTTAAGAAGACCGGCGTCATGACCGATGTCGACGAGTCCGAGGAAATCAACGCCTGCACCGTCAAGGTGAAGGTCGATGTCGACGGCGAGGACCAGGACTGGCTGTTCCTCTTTAAGAACGAGACCCATAACCACCCGACCGAGATCGAGCCCTTCGGCGGTGCCGCCACCTGCGTGGGCGGCGCCATCCGCGACCCGCTCTCGGGCCGCAGCTATGTGTACCAGGCCATGCGCGTCACCGGCGCCGGCGACCCCACCGTCCCGGTTTCCGAGACGCTCGAGGGCAAGCTGCCGCAGCGCAAACTCGTGACCACTGCTGCCGCCGGCTACTCCAGCTACGGCAACCAGATCGGCCTTGCCACCGGCCAGGTCAACGAGCTCTATCACCCCGGTTACGTGGCCAAGCGCATGGAGGTTGGCGCCGTCGTGGGCGCCACCCCGGCAAACCACGTTCGTCGCGAGTGCCCCGCCCCCACCGACAAGATCATCCTGCTGGGTGGCCGCACTGGCCGTGACGGCATCGGTGGCGCCACCGGCTCCTCCAAGACCCAGAACACCGAGTCCATCGAGACCTCGGGTGCCGAGGTCCAGAAGGGCAACGCCCCGGTCGAGCGCAAGCTGCAGCGTCTGTTCCGCCGCGGCGATGCCTGCCGTCTGATCAAGCGCTGCAACGACTTTGGCGCCGGCGGCGTCTCGGTCGCCGTGGGTGAGCTTGCCGACGGCCTGTATGTCGACCTTGATACCGTAACCAAGAAGTACGACGGCCTGGACGGCACCGAGCTCGCCATTTCCGAGTCCCAGGAGCGCATGGCCTGCGCCGTCGCCGACGGTGACGTCGAGGAGTTCATGGGCTACGCCGCCGAGGAGAACCTGGAGGCGACCGTTATCGCCGAGGTTACCGCCGAGCCGCGCATGCGCATGGCCTGGAACGGTGTCGCCATCGTCGACCTATCCCGCGAGTTCCTCAACTCCAACGGCGCGCCCAAGCACCAGGTCGCCCACGTGTGCGCCCGCAGCGTGTGGCAGCCCAGCTGGGCCGGCACCACGCTTGCCGAGCGCATGACCTCGCTTGTCACCGACCTCAACGTCGCCTCCAACAAGGGCCTTTCCGAGCGCTTCGACTCCACCATCGGTGCCGCAACCGTGCTCATGCCCTTTGGCGGTGCATACCAGCTGACCCCCCAGAACGCCATGGTAGCAAAGCTGCCGGTGGACGGCGAGACCTCCACCTGCTCCGGCATGGCATGGGGCTTCAACCCCTACCTGATGGAAGCCGACCAGTTTGCTGGCGCCTACCTGTCCGTGGTCGAGTCCATCGCCAAGCTCGTGGCTGCCGGCTTTGAGCACAAGCGTGCCTATCTCTCCTTCCAGGAGTACTTCGAGCGTCTGCGCACCGAGGCCGAGCGCTGGGGCAAGCCCACGGCAGCCGTCCTGGGCGCCCTCATGGCCCAAGTCGACCTAGGTGCCGGCGCCATCGGTGGCAAGGATTCC
>CALKBB010000286.1 GCA_937989795.1 uncultured Collinsella sp.
CAGGTTAACTTTGCCCACCGAGCGACCAGAGCCGCGCGCGATACCGTCCTCGATCGAGAACAGCAGCGCCGGCACGTGATAGCGGTTGGTCAGACGGCTTGCCACGATGCCCTTGACGCCCTCGTGCCAGCCTTCGCCGCCCACAACGATCGCGCGCCCGCCGTCATAGGTCTCCTCGACCTTTGCCATGGCATCGCGCGTGAGCTCCGCCTCAATCTCGCGACGCTGACGGTTGATCTCCTCGAGCTCGGCGGCCAGCGCGCTTGCCTCGATAGGATCGCGGGCAAGCAGCAGGTCGAGCGCCAGCTTGGGATCGGCCATGCGGCCGGCAGCGTTTAAGCGGGGAATGAGCGAGAATGACAGGCCATCCGCCGTAATGCTCGAAAGGTCCGCCTTGGCAAGCGCGGCAAGCGCGATATAGCCGGGGCGAGCGGTTACGCGCATCTGCTGGATGCCCTCGGCGACCAGCGCGCGATTCTCGGGCGTGAGCGGCATCATGTCGGACACGGTGCCCAGCGCCGCGACCTCTATCAGCGAACGCCAATACGACGGCTTGCCCAAACGCTCGCCCAGGACCTGCACCAGTTTGAGTGCCACGCCGGCACCGGCAAGCTCGCGCGAGGGACCCTCGTCCTCGAGCTTGGGGTCGGTCAGGGGCACGCCCTGCGGCACCTGGTCGGACGGCTCATGGTGGTCCGTAACCACCAGATCGATTCCCAGGCTCTCCAGATAGGAGACCTCCTCCTTAGCCGCGATACCGTTATCGACGGTCACGATCAGATTGGGTTGGGCAAGCTCGTTAACGCGGTCGAGCGCCGCGCGCGAAAGGCCATAACCCTCGTCAAAGCGGTGCGGAATAAACGGTGTGACATTGGCGCCAAACGTTCGCAGCGCCTCGGTCAACAGACAAGTCGACGTAATGCCATCGACGTCAAAATCACCAAAGACGGCGATGCGTTCGCGGTTGCGGATGGCGCGCTCGACACGATCGGCAACAACCGACATGCCCGGAATGACGAGCGGATCGGCCCAGTCGCGATCGAGCGAAGGCGTCAAAAATAGCTGTCCTTCCTCAATCGAGGCAATGCCGTGCGCAACCATAATGCGCGCCACCAGCCCGGGTATACCCAGACCAGCCGAAAGCTCCTTTTCGAGCTCGGGATTTTGCTGAGCGACCGCCCAGCGATGCGTCGTCTTAAGCGATGACATGAGCGCCCACCCCCGATAGGGGCAGGTCGCCGCGATACCTCTCACGGTTCATAGCGATGAGTCCTCTGTGTATGCCCGCTTCGGCAGGCAGATCTGTTGAACGGGTTTATTATACCGTGCGGCACGGACGCAGAGCCTCGCAGCACGCCGTGGTTTCGGTAAACGATGCCGGTAATACCCTCGAAATAATCGAGCGTTTCTAACGCACGGATGCATGCGAGCGTCTAGCATATCCATTCAAAACGGATTTACGAGCAAAGGGAGTCACAAGAGCAGATGAAGCAATGGGTTGGACTGGGAAAGTTCCTCGCGGGGCATATGCAGGTCATCGTTCCGATTTGCGTAACGCTCGGTGTGCTCTTTCCCCAGCAGATCGGCGTACTTAAGCCCATCGTTCCCGCTCTCTTCGCCTTTATGACGTTCCAAGGCGCGCTCAGTAACACCTTCCACCAGGTAGCCGAGGTGTTCCGCCGTCCGCTGCACCTGATTTTGGCGCTGCTCGTCTCGGCGGTGCTTATTCCCATAGCAGCTTATGCCATGGGATCGCTGTTCTTTGGCTCCAACCCCAACCTTGTCTGCGGCATCGTGCTCGAGTACAGCGTACCCGTGGCAGTCACTGCCTTTATGTGGATTAGCATGTTCGGCGGCAACGGCCCGCTCGCGCTCACCATTATCCTGACGTCCTCGGTTATCTCGCCTGTGACGATTCCGTTCACGCTGAAGCTCTTGCTAGGTGCCACCGTCTCGATCGATGTGCCAAGCATGGTGCAGGACATGGCCTTTATGATCGCCATCCCCGCCGTGCTCGGCATCGTGATCAACGAGCTCACACGTGGATGGGGACACGAGAAGCGCTCCCCCGCGCTCTCGCCCGCCTGCAAGTTCATGATGATGGGCATTATCGCCTCCAACTCCACCGCCATGAGCGAGTACGTCCTGCACATGAACGCGATGCGTCTGGAAGTCGCCCTCTTTATTTTGACCTTCGCCATCAGCGGCTTTGTCGTCGGTTTTCTGGTCGCCCGTGCGCTGCATCTGCCATATAGCGAGACGACTACCATGTGCTTTACCTGCGGCATGCGTAACATCTCTTCGGGCGCCGTCATCGCCACACAGTACTTTCCAGGCGAAGTCGTGTTTCCCGTCATGTGCGGAACGCTGTTTCAGCAGATACTCGCCTCGTTTATCGGGCATCTCTTTGAGCGTCTGACCGGCGAGGAGCGCGCCGCCCAGCGCAAGCGTGTCGAGGCCGGCCGCGATGCCATGGCGCGCTAGACTGTCCGCATTACACGGGTGTTAATCTTGCTATACGAGCGTTTCCAGATGCGCACGCAAGCGCTCAGCATCGATATCGAGCGTTGTCTCGGCATTGACCTGGGCCAAACGATAGCCGACAAAGTAGGGCGAAACCACCCAACGCGGCAGCGCCTTGGCAATGGTCCGACCGCCCAGGTGATAGAAGAACAAGTTGTACGACTCTGCACGACCACCGTGGTGCTCGTTCAGGATATAGCGCAGAGCCACCTGGATCGCATCGGCGAAGAGATCTGCCTCGGCTTGGTCTCTTGTGTCATCGCTGGCGGCGATTCCCTGCGGGGCTGAAACGTTGATCTCAAAGAACCCCATGATCGGTTCGGTTGAGATGTCGACCGAGATTCTCCCCTGTCGCCAGACACTGATGCCTTCAAAGTTGGCTGAGGCCAGCGCCGCATAGCCGTCCTCCTGTTCCAAGCCCACAATCTGCATGTGTGGATGGACGAGGCTGCCGCCCGAAAGCGGGCCTTTGTTCTTGTACATGAGCACACTGCAGTACTGTTGGGAATCGATCATCTGCTGCCAACAGCCCAGGGCAAACCGCATCACATGATGCAGCTCATCCGGTTCATAGGTCACCAGGTCGGCGTCGTGATTGGCAGACTCGATCAATACGGTCTGACGTGTGGCCCGCAATGTCTTGAACTTATTCTCGAGCCAGATGCAGTCACCATCGCGCTGGATGATGTTGGCAAGCCCCTCCGTGTCGCAAAAGGGGCACGCGGTGCCAGGGCGACGATTATCGTCGGGCTTACCGCTCGCCTGCTGGACATCGAATACAAGTGCCACAGGCTACACCTCCAGCGGCACAATCTTGG
>CALKBB010000287.1 GCA_937989795.1 uncultured Collinsella sp.
GCAGAACGCGCGTGCGGCCAAGGTGCTGCAGGCCGAACAGCGCTTCGCGCTGACCGGCACGCCGGTGGAGAACCGGCTGGGCGAGCTGTGGAGCATCTTCGACTTTTTGATGCCGGGCCTTCTGGGCACGCGCGACTCATTTGCCAAGCGCTTTGAAAGTCCCGTCGAGCATGCCGAGGGCGATAGTGCCGCTCGTCTGCAGGCGCTCGTATCGCCGTTTGTGCTGCGTCGCGTCAAGGAAGAGGTGGTGGCCGACCTGCCCGAGAAGATCGAGGATACGGTCATGGCGCAGCTCACCGGCGAGCAGCGCAAGCTCTACCTGGCCAACCAGGACCGCATCGCCCAGCAGGTTCAGCACCGCGAGGCATCCGAGTTTAAGAAAAACAAGCTCAAGGTACTTGCCGAACTCACCAAGCTGCGTCAGATCTGCTGCGACCCGCATCTGCACTATGCGGACTACAAGGCGGGAAGCGCCAAGCTCGATACATGCATGGAGCTCGTCCACGGAGCGCTCGACGGCGGTCATCGCAGCTTGCTGTTCAGCCAGTTTACGGGCATGCTCGATATCATTGGCAAGCGCCTGGCCAAGGAGGACATCGCCTTCCTTAAGCTCACGGGCGCATCGTCTAAGGAGAGCCGCGCCAAGATGGTTGCGCAGTTCCAGGCAGGCGAGGTGCCGGTGTTCTTGATTTCGCTCAAGGCGGGCGGCGTGGGCCTTAATTTGACGGCTGCCGACGTGGTCATCCACTACGACCCGTGGTGGAACGTGGCGGCGCAGGACCAAGCGACCGACCGTGCCCACCGTATTGGCCAGCAGCACACCGTGACCGTGTACAAACTCATCGCCAAGGACACGATCGAGGAACGCATTATGCAGATGCAGGAGTCCAAGCGCGATCTGGTCAACAGCGTGCTCGGCGGCGACGGCATCTCGTCGGCACTGTTCACGCGCGAGGATGTTCTGGCACTGCTCGGTGGCGACGGTCGCTAACCCGCTCGGGTGGGGCCGCCAGGGCGGATAGTACGCGCCACCCCACCGTTCCCGCCCGTTATGTGTTCATTTGCCACGCCGTGGATGGTTCGCCTGCCTTTGGGCATAAGAAGCATCAGGAATATTGGCACATCAGCAAAGGAGAACATCATGGCGAAATTCTTTAAAGACTCCGACGGCAAGCTCGTTGCCGCCCTTGGCGACGGCGTTGCAACCCCTGCCGGCTGCACGGAGCTGACGGCAAACACCGAGGATGCGGCGCACGAGAAGCATGTGCCTGTTGTCGAGATTGAGCGCGACGGCCACGTCATTCGCGCACGTGTGGGCTCGACGGAGCACCCCATGCTGCCCGAGCACTACATCGAGTGGATCGCGCTTGAGGCCGAGGGCCGCCTGGAGGTCCATTACCTTGAGCCCGGCATGAAGCCCACGACGTTTTTCGCTGGCGGCTCCAAGACCGGTACCGTCTATGCCTACTGCAACCTGCATGGGCTGTGGTCCGCGACGTTCTAGGAGCGCGCCCCCGCTCGGGGTATCATAGCTAGCATATGCACATGCGAGCGCCGGCTGCATTATGCGGCCGGCGCTTTTACTACGACAACGACGATTTACGACGGAAAGGGCTGGGCCATGAAGCTCGCGCTTGCACAGATCGATATGCGCCTGGGTGATATTGAGGGCATTTGCGGCCGCATCGAGGACCAGGCTCGCTTGGCTCATGAGCGCGGCGCGCGCGTGCTGTGCGTTCCGGCCCCGCTCTTTATGGGCGCCATGCCGGGCAGCCTGGTGGGCGCTGCCGATTTTGAGCACGATATGCTGACGGGTCTGACGGGCGTTGCCGAGCGCATCCAAGAGCTCGATATGATCTGCATCGTGCCCGCGGCGGTTTCGTTTGAGGGCCAGCCCCTGCTTGACTACATGATGCTTAAGGATGGTCGCGTGGTGCCAGCGCGCGCAAGCATCGCCCTGCAGCGCGGTGGGAACGGCGATGCCCGTTGGGCGCCGCCGGTCTTCGACGTGGACGGCGTGCGTATCGCCGTGATCTTCGACTTGGACCGTGAGCTCGAGATGCTGCCGACCGGCGTCGACCTCATCGCCTATTTTCAGTTCAACGCGTTTGATATGACCGACCGCGAGACCGCTGCAATTGCCGCCGTTCGCAGCGGTGCCTACCGCAAGATCGCCTCCAAGCGCAGCGTGTGGTTTGCCTGCATGGCGCCGGTCGGTGCCTATGACGAGTCGGTGTATACCGGCGGGTCGTTTGTGCTCGACGATTGCGGTCGCGTGGTTGCCCAAGCGCCGTGTTTTGAGGAGAGCCTGCTGGTTCAGGAAATTCAGCGCGGCGTGATGCTCGATGCCCTGGAGGACCACGAGCTGCCCGAGTTTCGCTCCGAGGAATGGCTGTGGCAGGCGCTGGTGCTTGCCGTGCGCGACAATGCCCGCGCTCGCGGTGCGTCGCGTGCCGTGGTGGCGCTCGAGGGCGATCTGCCGTCGTCCCTGTTGGCGGCACTCGCCGTCGACGCCTTGGGTCCGCGTAATGTGATTGGCCTGGTGCTGGGGCGCAACCGCATCTTTACGCCGGCGCAGGAGGAGGCCGAGGCCGCCCGCTGTTCTGCTGTTCGCTCAATCGCTGAGCGCCTGCACATTCGCACCGTCGAGCACGATGCGCCGGATGCGGAGCGCGTGCTCGACCGCGACGTGTCGGCGGGCGATGCCGAGCGCCTGCGTTCGCGCGCGCTGGGCCTGATGCTCGAGGATACGGCGCTCGAGCTGGGCGCCATGGCGTTGAGCTCGCTTTCCAAGACTGAGTATGCACTGGCGGCGCCCGCGCTGTCCGGCGGCTACCAGGGCGACTTTGCGCCCTTTGGCGACGTGTATCTGTCGACGCTCGAGTTTGTGGCACGCGTGCGCAACCGCGCCTCGGCCGTGGTGCCCCAAGAGCTCGTGACGCTCAACGCGGTAGAGGATTGCATGGATCGCGTGTTGGCGCAGGCGCTCTCGACGCTCGACGGTCCGGTCGATATGCTCGACCGCGCGGCACAGCTGCTCGGCGGGCTTGAGCCGGGTGAGGTCGATGGTGCGCTTGAGTCGCACGTGGACCGCAATCGACCTTTCGACGACATCCCGATGGCCGCCGCCAAGCCCGAGGCCTGCTCGCTGCTGCTGATGCTCGTGCGCCAGGGTGAGGCTGCTCGTCGCATGTTACCGACGGTGCCGATCGTTTCGGCCCGTTCGTTTGTCGAGCGCGCCTGGCCGTACATGCTTGCGTGGTCCGATCTGGGGCTCAACGGTAAGGAGCGCATGACGGTTGATTCTCTGGCACGCGCCGAGGTGCGCCGTTTTGCCGACGACGATACGAGTGACCGTATGCGCGGCGAGATGATGGGCTTATTAGGCGAGCTGTTGGGTATTTCGCCCGAGCAGATGGAAGAGCTGCGCTCCGAGGACGGTCAGCGTCGTTTGCATGAGGGTATGAAGAAGTTTGAGGGCGAGGTCCAGGACGCCATCGATAAGATGATGGGCGGCCAGGGTGGACCGCAGGGAGGTCCGATGCCGCGCCCGCCGGTTGATCCGAGGCAGTTTCCGTTCTTTAGCCAAAACTAACTATGGGATGGGATTCGCTTCCAACCCCGACACTTCAACAAAGTATCTTGGCCCCGTTGTGTTATTCTAGAACAGACGTTCGTGAATGATGCGCGGGGCCTTGTCTTGTGCTGTACTTGTGACGAGGGGAGGTCGGCTTGGTTATCTTGGGTATCGACCCCGGTTTGGCCCATACGGGCTGGGGGATTATCGAGGAGCGGCGTGGCGAGGTTCGTTGCCGTGCCTACGGTTGTATCGAGACCAGCGCGGGCAGCCCGCTCGCGGTGCGCCTGTCGCATATCGCCCGCGACCTCAAGGGTGTCGTGGAGCGCTACCGCCCCGATACCGCCGCCATCGAGAGCATCTACTTTGGCGCCAACGTTCGTTCGGCCATTCCTACGGCGCATGCCCGCGGTGCTGCACTCGTGGCGCTTTCGGAATGCGCGCTCGAGATCGGCGAGTACACGCCTATGCAGATCAAGCAGGCTGTGGTGGGCACCGGTGCCGCAGATAAGCGGCAGGTCGCCTACATGGTGCGCACGCTCACACAGCTTGATCACGACCCGCATCCCGACCATGCCGCCGATGCTCTGGCCTGCGCTATCTGCCACGTTAACCTCAGCCGCACCCGGGCGCTTACCGGCGGCGAGTTCTATCAACAGAGAGGAACCGGATACTGATGATCTCCCAGCTCCATGGAACGCTTATCGAGGCCACGATGAGCTCGGCCGTCGTCGATGTGTCGGGCGTGGGCTTTGAGCTCGGTATTTCGGGCAGCACTGCCGCCACGCTGCCTACGCCCGGCGGCGAGGTTCGCCTCTATACCCGCATGCAGGTACGCGAGGACGCCATGACGCTCTTTGGCTTTGCCTCCAAGGACGAGCGCACGATGTTCGATCGGCTCGTTTCTGTCTCGGGCGTCGGTCCGCGCCTGGCGCTTGCCGTGCTTTCCACCTATACCGTGGGACAACTGTATTCCCTGGTGATGGCCGAGGACGACAAGGGCATGGCCAAGGTGCCCGGTGTGGGCAAAAAGACCGCCCAGCGCCTCATCCTGGAGCTCAAGAGTACCTTTGCCAAGGACAAGGGCTTTGTTCCGGTCGACGTAATTCCCGGTCAGGTTGCGATGCCGGTCCCCGCCGCCACTCCTTCGGTGATCGATGACGCTCGTGCGGCGCTCCTTTCCATGGGCTTTAGCCCGCAGGAGACCGATGTTGCCCTGAGCGGGTATGATGGGCAGGATATGCGTGTCGAGGATCTGCTCGGCGCTGCGCTTAAGCGACTCGGAATGGATGCGTGATGTGGGAAGCCGATGACTCTCAGGATCTGTGGGCGACGCCCGGCAACTCGCCGGCGGCATCCATGGCGCACGGTGAGCGCATGGTGGGCTCGGAGCTGACGCCCGAGGATCTCGATGTCGACCGCACCTTGCGCCCCCAGCGCCTGGACGACTACTGCGGTCAGGAGCACATCAAACAGAGTCTGCGCGTGCTCATCGAAGCGGCGCAGAGCCGCGGCGAGACGCTCGACCACGTGATCTTTTCGGGCCCTCCGGGTCTGGGCAAGACCACGCTGGCTACGGTTATCGCCAACGAGCTGGGCGCTCAGATTAAGACGACGAGCGGCCCGGCCA
Source organism: uncultured Collinsella sp. (assembly GCA_937989795.1). GTDB lineage: Bacteria > Actinomycetota > Coriobacteriia > Coriobacteriales > Coriobacteriaceae > Collinsella. Next base: position 5,208 of record CALKBB010000287.1, read on the forward strand.
TTGCGCGCACCGGTGAC
>CALKBB010000288.1 GCA_937989795.1 uncultured Collinsella sp.
ACCTTCGAGGCCCTGCTTTCCCGGGGCATTCCCATGGAACCGAAGCCCTTTGCCATGGGTGTGCGCATCGAGCATCCACAGCGCGACATCGACCGTGCCCAATATGGCCCTTCGGCGGGGCACCCGGCACTCGGAGCAGCCCCCTACAAGCTTGTCGCCCATCTCCCCAACGGCCGCAGCGTGTTCTCGTTTTGCATGTGCCCCGGCGGACAGGTTGTTGCCGCCTCTTCAGAACCGTGCGTCAACGGTGCCAGCCTCAATGCCCGCGACGGGCGCAACGCAAATGCCGCCCTACTCGTTAACGTCACACCTGATGACCTTCCCAGCGATGATCCGCTCGCAGGCATTGATCTCCAGCGCGCCTGCGAGCGAGCCGCCTATCGCCTGGGTGGCTCCAACTGGAACGCGCCGGCACAGCTCGTCGGAGATTTCCTTGCTAGACGCGCCAGCACGGCACCCGGAAAGGTAAAACCAACCTATCCACTTGGCGTGACCTGGACGGCGATCGACGATGCCCTCCCGCAGCATATCGTCGAATCGCTTCGTTTGGGAATTCCCCTTCTCGGTAAGAAACTGCGTGGCTATGACCGCCCCGATGCGGTCCTCACTGGCGTGGAGACGCGTTCGAGCTCCCCGGTCACCGTCACCCGCGATCGAACATGCCACGCCGCGTCGACTCCGGGCCTTTACCCTTGCGGCGAGGGTGCCGGATATGCCGGCGGCATCATGAGTGCCGCCACCGACGGCATCCGTTGCGCTGAGGCGCTGATAGCAGACCTCTAATACACGAACTCCCGCGTCCGAACGACACAGGCCCCGAGCTCCACAGGGAACTCGGGGCCTGTTCGCTACTTCCTGAATCGTGCGCCCTGGCGTTTTCTGCCCGAAGCGAACGCAGAGCCTTTGCGGGCCTGCGAGCGCAAGCGCTCAATCGTCTCGTCCTCAGTCGTACCCTCAAGCATCGCCCTAATCTGAACAACCGCATCGCGCAGACGCGCCGCCTCCTCGAAGTCCATGGCGGCAGAAGCATTGCGCATATCTTCCTCCATGGTCTCAACGATCCGCACAAGTTCGTCATGTGGCAGTTCCTCGAGCTGCTCAGCAAGCGTCTGTTCGGACGACACCGTCTCCGGCGCAGCACCCTTGCCGTTTTCATCGGGCGTATAGAATGCGCCGTGGCCCAACGAATCGCCCTTCGAGCGCCCCTTGGAACCAACGGTCTTCTCCGCCTCGGCAATGAAGCTCGAGATGTCATTGATAGCCTTGCGAACCGTCTTGGGCACAATGCCGTGCTCTTCGTTATAGGCCATCTGAATCTCACGTCGGCGCTGCGTCTCGTCGATTGCCTCTCTCATCGAATCAGTCACGACGTCTGCATACATAATGACTTCGCCGTCGGCATTACGGGCCGCACGACCAATCGTCTGAATCAGCGAACGGCGGTTGCGCAAAAAACCTTCCTTGTCGGCATCGAGAATCGCCACCAGCGAGACCTCGGGGAGATCCAGGCCCTCGCGCAGCAGATTGATGCCCACCAGAACATCAATTTTGCCCTCGCGCAGCGTTCGCAGGATTTCGACACGGTCCATCGTCGCCGTATCGGAATGCATGTAGTTGACCTTAATGCCAGCGTCGAGCAGGTGGTCGGTAAGGTCCTCTGCCATGCGCTTGGTCAGCGTGGTCACCAACACGCGTTCCTTGCGTGCCACACGCTCGCGAATCTCATCCTCGAGATCATCAATCTGGCCGCGAACCGGACGCACGTCAATTTTTGGATCGAGTAGACCGGTCGGTCGAATGATCTGCTCCACGTCGTTTTGACTCACACGCAGCTCATAATCACCTGGCGTTGCCGAAACATAGATGAACTGGGGAATCCTCGCCTCAAACTCATCAAATCGAAGCGGACGATTATCGAGCGCCGAGGGCAGGCGAAAGCCGTGCTCCACCAAGGTCACCTTACGCGAACGATCGCCCTCATGCATACCGCGAATCTGCGGCACCGTCACATGGCTCTCGTCGATGATGCAGAGCATATCCTTGGGAAAATAATCAATCAAAGTAAAGGGTGGCTCGCCCGGCTTGCGGCCATCCAAATGGCGCGAGTAGTTCTCGATGCCGTTACAAAAACCCATTGTCTCGAGCATCTCAAGATCGTAATCGGTGCGCTGCTGCAGACGCTGCGCCTCAAGCAACTTGTCGGTCGCCTTGAGCTCTGCCACACGCTTCTCGCACTCTTCGCTAATCGATTTAAGGGCTGCCTTGACCTTGGGCTTCTCGGTTACGTAATGCGATGCCGGCCATACGGGAATGGCCTCATACTCACGAAGCATCTCACCGGTGACCTCATCGATCTCGGCAATCAGCTCGACCTCGTCGCCAAAGAACTCAAACCGCAACGGATGCTCGGCATAGGGCGGATACACGTCGACGACATCACCACGCACGCGAAACGTACCGCGCGCCAGGTCATAATCATTGCGATCGTATTGAATATCGATGAGCGCATGGATAAAATCATCACGCTCGAGCGGCACTTTCTTGTCGACGTTCGGCGCCAGCCCCGCATAATCCTCAGGAGAGCCAATACCGTAGATACAGGACACCGATGCAACGACGATCACATCGCGTCGAGAGAGCAGCGAGGCGGTCGCCTGATGGCGCAGCATCTCGACTTCTTCGTTGATCGAAGAATCCTTTTCGATATAGGTGTCGCTTTGCGGCACATACGCCTCGGGCTGATAGTAATCGTAATACGATACGAAATAGACTACGGAGTTATTGGGGAAAAACTCCTTGAGCTCGCTCGCGAGCTGAGCGGCAAGCGTTTTATTGGGAGCCATGACAAGCGTCGGCTTACCCAAGGCCTCAATAGTTTTAGCCATCGTAAAGGTCTTACCCGAACCAGTCACGCCCAGCAAAACTTGGTATCGATCTCCGTCCCTCACGCCTTGCACAAGCGACTCAATAGCCTTGGGCTGGGATCCAGCCGGCTCATAGGGAGAAACGACTTCAAACGGCACCTCAGAGCCCTCAACGCCAAAACGTTTGAGCTCTCCTCCAACACGCTCAACTTCAAATTCCGCCATGGATACTCCTAACTCATATATCTGCAGTATACGCAGGCGGCAGGCATAGTCCTATACGAACCGATCGGGATAGAGGGTCTTGTAGCGAACCCAGGCATTATTGACACGAATCAGATACGCCTGCGTCTCGGGAAAGGTGATTGCATTATGAAGCGACGTGCTCTGCTGCGCCCATCCGTCGACATTGCCCATGCCGGCGTTATAGGCGGCAATGGCACTGTCAGTCGACCCGTTAAAATACGTTAGAAGATACGAAAGATACGCACAGCCAAACTCGATGTTCGTAGCGGGATCGTTAAGGTCGCCGGCTGAATACTCGCTGCCATCGACAAGACCCTTGGCAATCATATCCTGGGCAGTCTCGGGCATCAGCTGCATCAATCCCTGTGCGCCTTGATTCGACTCAGCCTCGGGATCCCAATTCGATTCCGACTTTATGACAGCACACACTAGATACGGATCAAGATTGTGCGAAATGCTCGATTGCTTTACGTACGCCTCGTAGTCAATTGGATACAAAGGCTTAAAGAAGGCGGCAGGGGCATACGAGTAGACGAGCGAAATAAGGCCGAAAACAAACATAACGGCAAGTGGCGCCACGCGATACCAAGTAAAGAAACGTGTCTTAGGCATCGGTCTCCTCCCTATCCGCTACATCCCCGAAGCCATGACGCGCAAGCCATGCGTCCAGTTGTTCAAAGAGCGAGTTATCGCCTGCCGAATTATCGATTACCGTCGTAGCGAGATTGCAAAGCGAAGCCTCATCAGGTTGGCATGCAGAGCGCGCATCAAAATCAGAGGACTCCATACCACGATGAATGCCACGCTCGCGACGAACTGCTAAAGGAGCGCTGATAACCAGAATTTCATCAGCCAGGCCAAAAGCATCCTCAAAACCAGTCGGGGCAGAAACCTCGACTACCGCAAAGGGATAACGGGGGGACGAAACCGTGCAGCAAACCGGATCAAGGATCCTCAGCGAAAGCTGTTCGATGAGAACCGGGTGAACGATGCCATTGAGCTGCGCAACTGTATCAGGAGAGGCGAAAGCTCGAGCAGCGAGGACATTGCGGCGAATGCCGCCCTCCCCGTTCAGAATGTCCCAACCGAATTCTTCCGCGAGGGCATTGACGATATCGGAGCCTGGCACATAAAGCGATTTGGCAAGCTCATCCAGATCGATAAGCATGGCGCCATGAGATTCGAGGTAGCGGCAGGCAGTCGACTTACCCGAAGCAATATTGCCCAAGACAAAAACGGTAAACATCAAGTCCTCCCTAACGCCAATGGGAGTTATTATCGCGCAAATACAAAAGAAGGACTCAAAATACAGCCAAACAGTAAGAGCGCATACGGGGGAACTAGGTCCCAAAGTACAACGTGTATATAACGCAAAAAAGGGGGAGGCCGCGAGGCCTCCCCCT
>CALKBB010000289.1 GCA_937989795.1 uncultured Collinsella sp.
AGCGTCAAGGCCGACATCATAGTAGCTGAGCACCAGGGCCAGCATCTTGGCCTGCTTGTCGTAGGTGGAGAAAGCGTCGTTGTCGTCAAACGCATTTTGCTGAATATAGTCCTCACGGATGGAGCGGGTGACTTCCAGCACCATGCGGTCTTCGGCAGACAGCGCGTCCACGGTACTGGACACGGTGCTGATTTGGTTGAATACGCCCGAGGCTTCGAGCCGGTCCAAGATCCACGGCCAGGTCATAAGGCCCACACCAATAAGGATGATGACGATGGTGATGAGCCGATCAGCCCAGCGCGGCAGTCGCCTACGGCGACGCTTGGGCTTTGGTTGAGGTTTGGGCTGAGGGCTTGAGCCACCGTTGGCCGCAGCGTTATTGCTCTTCATATGTTTGGCGCCCTGCACCATCGCCGGTCACTCCTCTACAACTCAAGTTGTCTAAACAAATAATAGCCGATTAGCGAGCTTCCTCGCCGGACAACGCAGCCTGTCAGCATTGCGCAACGCGAGTATGGGCCCGCATTTGAGTTTTCAAAATGTCCCGGATCGGCGGGGCGATTCGGGATACAATGTCAATAGGAAACGACGCATCCCGCGTAAGTACTTAGGAGCGCGGGCGACCAGTTTCCGACGTTGTTAAATGCCCGGGCCTCTAACCCCGGGCATTCTTATTTGCGCTTGTTGCGGCGCAAATGCCTTCTACCGTCCGCACCGCGCGTGCACCTACGGACCTTAAACCGAACCTCATACGAGTCAAGAAACGCGATGACGAACGTGCCCACCGCCGCGAGGGCGGCAAGCGCGTTAAGGAATTTCAGCATTTGGGGACCTCCGATCGAGTCGTCGGCCGCCCGCGCACGGGATGCGTCGCAATGCCATTTTACTGCGAGTGTATGCACCCCCAGCTGGTAAACGCAATAATTGCAAACATATGTTCGATATTCATTCGCTTGTTCCATCGGACGACGGAGGCTGGCTGCGTTATCCCAAAAAACGGGGCAGACTCCAGCGCGGAGTCTGCCCCGAAAAGAGAATGGCAAAGCAAGAACGTGGATGGACGAGAAAAGTGTCCGCAAGTCTCATGGCCATTACATCCCACCTGCCAAAGGGATGGGTGAGCGAGCGTTACTCCTGCTCGGACTCCTCAGCCTGCTTACGGCTGCGGATGAGGTGCGCCACGCCGATGCACAGCACCGCGCCACCAGCGATCCAAGTGAAGGTCACGCCATTGAGGCCGGTCAGCGGGAGGCCGGAGCCCTTCTTGTTCTGGACGGTAAGAGTGACGGTGCCGTTATCAAAACTCGGAGCGAGGACAAGATCGGAGCCGTCCTTGCTCGCGTTGACCGTCAAGGTAGTGCCCTGCTCCTCGGTTTTACCGAGATCGCCTTCGTCGGTGGCGATTGTGAAGGTGAAGCCAGGCAGCGTGTTGTAGCCGTCGAGCGTGTGGGTCTCCTTGACCGTGTAGGTGCCGGCATCGAGGCCCTTGATGTTGATCTCGCCCTTGGCATCGGTAGCGAACTCGTGGGCAGCACTGCCGAGGGAACCGTCCTGTTGGACAAACTGAGTGCCGTCGCCCTCGTCGGCACCCGTGGCCTGGATGGTGAACATTACGCCCTCGAGCTTGGTGGTCTCGCTAGCAGAGTCCTCCTTGACGAGCTTGAGCGCGTAAGTGTAGTCGCGGACGGTGTCGGGCACGGACTCGCCCTTGCCATCACTCATGGGGTTATTGGAGTAGATGAGCTTGACAGTGTTCTCATTGCCCTCGCCACCGACGACTGCCTTATTGGGATCAAGCTGAGCGGTATACTCAACAAAAATCTTGGTACTAGACGAGAGGTTCGCAACGGCAAGTTTGAGATTATCGAACTATACGGTCAGGGTTTGGCCGGCGCCGTTTTCAGCATTCTTGACTTCGGGAGTGAATCCAGAAGTTATTTCGACAGCGCTGGCACGATCGCTGCCTGCAAATACCTTAATGGAAGCGTCGGTAACCGTCAGGCCCGCAGAAAGCTCATCGTGAAATTCGTAGTAGTAACTATCGAACGAGGCCACATTTTCGGCAACGGTGCCGGTTAGCTGATATTTAACATCCTGACCAACCTGCGAGTCAGCCTTATCGGCCCATCCAGCGCCGGGCTTGTCGTCCTTAATCTTCTTTGTAACCGTAGGTATACCAGTCTTCTCGGTAACCTCAACAGCACTACCGCCTACAACAGCGAAAATCGGCGAAGTACCAGTCTGCCTCAGCTCGGAATAGCTGTCCTTAGTACCGATAGAACTATCGTCCGTCAGGAAGAGATAGTAGCCAGAGTCCTTAAAGGAAATTGAGGTATCATCCGCGGCGAAAGCAGCACTAGAAGCCCCCCTTGGCATGGCAGGAGTAGTGCCCTTAACCAAGTCGGCAATCGTATCGAGCAAATCGCCATTATTCACAACCCAAGAAGCGTCTTGGAGATTATCAGCCATCCAGTCAGCAACATCCTGCGCGGTGGGCGTTTTGTCTTCAGGAAGCTTCGACTTACTAGAATCGTAACCAGCACTCTGCTTAATTGCATTAATAATGCTAGCCTGGGTGGCATCCGTTACATTTTTAGCCCATGCGACATCGGAAACGACCTTATCGCTTGCGCTAGTTCCATCAACCACTTTGGCATTAAAAATCTGATAAGCGACGAACTGCGTCTTTCTGTTGGGATTCGTTGCGTCCGTATTTTCTGCATTTTGCTTGATGGTGATGCGATTGTTCAGAGTAGTAGCAAACGCCATCGTGGCCGGGACCATCACGCCGCCGAAGCTCAGCGCCGCCGTGAGGCCGGCGGTTACTGCCAGGCGTGCGATGTTCTTGTTCATGCTCATCTTCTTTTCCTCCGTTTTCCGGTTGGTTCTCATTCGATCGGTCATTATCTGTCTGTGTCTTAGCATCTGCTTCGCTACGTCTCGCCCCGCTCTCTGTGGGGCTGCCAGCTACTCTTTATGGCTGCCACCTCCCCGCCTGATCAGGAGCGCGACCACGATCAGTGCAGCTCCGGCGACCGCTGCGGCGGCCACGGCGTACATTGCCATATCACCAGTCAAGGGCATAAAGCCTCCGGTGGTAATGCTAGGGGGTGTGCCGGTGGGCGTGTTGATGAGCGACGCCTCCAGGCTGCCCGTCGACCCGTCCGCGCTGTCGGCGCGCAGGGGCGACTCGGCCGTGATGGTGAGCTTGGGCTTGGCGGCAGCCACCTGGTCGACGTCCAGGCCCTCGGCCTTGACCGTCACGGAGCGCGCGCCCTCAAAGGCGGTGTAGCCCTTGGGCGCCTTGAGCTCGCGGACCTCCAGCTTGCCCGAGTCCACGCCCGAGACGGTCACGCGGCCGTCCTCGCCCGAGGTGACGGTGGCCTTACCCTCCGCATCCCACGTGCCGTCGGCCGCCAGCGTGCGACCGCGGTCGTCGGCGATGCTCAGGACCGCCCCGGCAAGCGGCTTGTCGCCGTCGCTGCCGCGCTTGGTGAACGCGAGATCCCAGGTGTAGACGCACGCGTCGTCACTCGGCGTGCGGGTGAAGCCGGCGTCGCCGGACTGGTCGGCGAGGGGCGAGCGCGGATAGCGCAGGTAGACCTCGTTGGGGTTACCCTTCGCGATGCCGTGGTTGCATGCGCTGTTGAGCGGCGCGTTGTACACGGCGACCACGCGGGCGCCAGCGGTGAAAGTGTCGGTCCCGCCGAGATCGGCGATGAGGTCGCCGGTACGCACGGTGAAGGTCTTACCGTCGACCGAGACCCTGCACTGGGCCGTGATATCGGTCCAGCCCTTCGCGGGCTCGGTGCCGGTGCGCCCGTCCTTGCCGGTCGAGACGGCGTCAAAGCCGCCGTCCGCGCCCGCCGCCA
>CALKBB010000290.1 GCA_937989795.1 uncultured Collinsella sp.
CGCGTTTCGCGGCGTGACGCACAAGGTTACCTACCGCATCCCCTCGACGGGCGAGCAGCAGACCATTACGGTCTCGGTGCCTGCGGGCGCGGTCGACGGCGGCAAGCTGCGTTATAAACGTCGTGGCGAGTACGGCGTTGCCGGAGGCGAGCGCGGCGACCTGGTCGTGACCACGCACGTGGAAGAGCACCCTCTGTTTAAGCGCAAGGGTGCCGATGTGACCATGGAGGTACCGGTCTCGGTCTATGAGGCGGCGCTCGGCTGCACGGTGGACGTGCCGACGCCCGGCGGTGCGACGGTTCGTCTGAAGGTTCCCGCGGGTACCCAGACGGGCAAGAAGTTCCGCTTTAAGGAAATGGGGGCGCCCGACGTTAAGCACCGTGGCCGTACAGGCGCGCTGCTCGTCGAGATCAAGGTGCAGGTTCCCACGAACCTGTCCGATGACGAGCGCGATGCCATGTCCAGGCTGCGTGAGGCCGACACGCGCGACTATCGCGAGAAGGTCAACCGTTACAAGGCGACATACTAGGGCGGTCGTGGCGCACGCCCGCGCCCGCGGGCTTATGATGGACGATAACGAGACGGAAAGGGGTCAGGTAGCATGGCCGAGGACAATAGGAACAAACCGCTGTACATGATCAGCGTGGCGGCCGAGCTGACCGGCATGCATCCGCAGACTCTGCGCGTCTACGAGTCCAAGGGCCTGGTGAACCCCCAGCGCTCGGGCGGCAACACGCGCCTGTATTCGCGTGCCGATATCGAGCGCCTGGAGCTTATCAACCAGCTGACCGACGAGGGCATCAACCTTGCCGGCGTGGTGCGTATCCTCGATATGAAGGAGCGTGCCGAGGAGCGCGAGCGCGAGAACGAGAAGCTTCGCGCCCGTGTTCGTCAGCTCGAGGACGAGCTGCACGAGTACAAGATGCAGAAGAAGATCACCGCCCTGGCCCCGCGCGACGGCTCGGTTAACCCCGAACAGGTCATGCGCAAGCTTTTGGGCGCCGGCGGAGATCTGTAGGTTCCGCCGTTCTACCGAACGGCGGACCAGTTGACGCTGCGCGCCGCCCAGAGCGACAATTTGTCATTCAAAAGGCAAGGCATGACCAGAAGGTCTATGCCTTGCCTTTTTCATGCCAACTTGTTCGCTCTGGACGTCGCTCGCTGTCCGTCCTCTACCTGCGGCGCTGCCTTGCTTCGGATGCGGTAGGGTGGTCATTGGGGACGTTCTTAGATGACTAGTCGAAAGGGACGCTCTTGCGCCAAGTCTGCCGGCTCACACTGGGCTCGTTCTTTACTTTACCGAGATAAAGTGAACGCGCAGATTCGTAACCCACTTGCAACCGTTCTATGGCACGATATTGAACGAATGTATGCTATGCGCCCAAATCTTTTGGGCAGAGTGGGAGACAGTATGGTCAAGCTGTACGAGGACGGCATCTACCTGCGCGGCGGCAGCGAGGTTGTGCCTGCGGCCGAGGCCGCCGAGCGCGGTATTACGCAGACGCCCGAGGATGCCAAGCGTGGCACCATCGCGTATTCGATCCTCCAGGCACACAATACGTCCGGAGATCCCGAGGCGCTCAAGATTCGCTTCGATGCCATGGCGAGCCATGACATCACCTTTGTCGGCATCATCCAGACGGCGCGCGCCTCGGGCATGGAGCAGTTCCCGCTGCCTTACGTGCTCACCAACTGCCATAACTCGCTGTGCGCCGTGGGTGGCACCATCAATGAGGACGACCACGTCTTTGGCCTTTCCGCGGCCAAGAAGTACGGTGGCATCTTCGTCCCGCCGCACATCGCCGTCATCCACTCCTTTATGCGCGAGAACTTCGCCGGCTGCGGCAAGATGATCCTGGGCTCCGACTCGCACACCCGCTACGGCGCCCTGGGCACCATGGCCGTAGGCGAGGGCGGCGGCGAGCTGGCAAAGCAGCTGCTGCGCGATACCTACGATGTCGCCTACCCCGGCGTTGTGGCCATCTACCTCACGGGTGCCCCGCGCCCCGGCGTCGGCCCGCACGATGTGGCGCTCGCCATCATCCGCGCCGTCTTTGCCAAGGGCTACGTCAAGAACAAGGTCATGGAGTTTGTGGGCCCGGGCATCGCGAGCATGACGACTGATTACCGCAACGGCGTCGATGTCATGACCACCGAGACCACCTGCCTGTCGAGCATCTGGGCCACCGACGAGGACACGCACGCGTTTTTGACCATGCACGGCCGCGGCGAGGACTACCGCGAGCTCAAGCCCGCCGATGTTGCCTACTACGACGGCTGCGTCGAAGTCGATCTGTCGAGTATTAAGCCCATGATCGCGTTGCCGTTCCATCCTTCTAACGGCTTTGAGATCGACGAGCTCAACGAGAACCTCGAGGACATCCTGCATGAGGTGGAGCTCGAGGCCGCCAAGATCGGCGAGGGCAAGACGCACTTTAGCCTGCTCGACAAGATCGTCGACGGCAAGCTGCACGTGCAGCAGGGCGTTATCGCCGGCTGCTCGGGCGGCAACTACGACTCCGTGGTCCAGGCTGCCCGCGTGCTCAAGGGCGCCAACACCGGCTGCGGCGAGTTCTCGCTGTCGGTCTATCCCACAAGCCAGCCCGTGGCGCTCGAACTTACGCGCCGTGGCTATATCTACGACCTTATGGAGGCCGGTGCGATCGTTCGCACGGCGTTCTGCGGCCCGTGCTTCGGCGCCGGCGATACGCCCGCCAACAACGGCCTTTCGATCCGCCACACTACGCGCAACTTCCCCAACCGCGAGGGTTCCAAGCCGGGCAATGGCCAGCTGAGCGCCGTGGCCCTGATGGACGCCCGCTCCATTGCGGCGACGGCTGCCAACGGCGGCGTCCTGACGCCGGCGACCGACCTGCCCGAGGAGACTTGGGACGAGGCCTGCGAGTACACCTTTGACGACGCGCCGTACAAAAAGCGTGTGTACTGGGGCTTTGGCAAGGCGGAGCCTGCCGACGAGTTGGTCGAAGGCCCCAACATCAAGCCGTGGCCCGCGATGGAGCCGCTCGGCGATGACATCCTGCTCAAGGTGTGCTCCAAGATCATGGACCCGGTCACTACGACCGACGAGCTCATCCCCTCGGGCGAGACGAGCTCCTTCCGCTCCAATCCGCTGGGGCTGGCCGAGTTTACGCTCAGCCGCCGCGAGCCGGCCTACGTGGGCCGTTCCAAGGAGGTCGACGCCGTGGAGAAGCGCCGCGTGGCCGGCGAGTCCGCGGGTGACCTGTCAGCACTCGATGCCGAGCTTGCCAGCGTGTTTGAGGCACTGGCCGGTGCGGGCGTCGTGGCCGATGCCAAGGCGACTGAGTACGGCTCCATGCTCTATGCCAAGAAGCCCGGTGACGGTTCTGCCCGCGAACAGGCCGCGAGCTGCCAGCGCGTAATTGGCGGTCTGGCCAACATCGTCCACGAGTACGCCACCAAGCGCTATCGCTCCAACGTGATGAACTGGGGCATGGTGCCCTTCCAGATGGAGGCCGAGCCCAACTTTGAGGTGGGCGACTACGTCTTTGTGCCGGGTATCCGCGCCGTGCTCGACGGCGACCTAAAGGACATCGCCGCCTACGTAGTGCGCGCCGACGGTGCGGTCGAGCAGATTGAGCTCTACATTGCCGATATGACGGCAGAGGAGCGTGCCATCGTCAAGGCCGGCTGCCTGATCAACTACAACAAGTTCAAGGCCGCTGCCGAGTAACTCTGCTGTACGCCCCGGCCACACCTTTCCCTCGTGCTCACGCGCTTCGCGAGGGTCGCCCGAGGGAAAGGTGTGGCCGGGGCTACCGCGACGTTCTCGTTGGGTCTTGAGGGACGCTAATAAATAGACTTGCTTGACGCCGCCTCTGTTAATGGGGCGG
>CALKBB010000291.1 GCA_937989795.1 uncultured Collinsella sp.
CGGGATTGGTCAAAATAGTTTGACTATTAGCGGCTAAAATCGCCCGGCGCTAACAACAGTAAGATCGCCATTTAGATATTCCAACATGGCGTCCAAAAACATCTGATTTTCAATATCATTTGAACACATCGGTATAGATGCGGTAGTAGGGTTATTTAAAGCATGCAGAAGTGCTGAAGCAATCCCCTCGGCACTCGGTTCGGCAAAGTACATTCCACCATAATTAAAATCATACTCAGTATTTTGACCAAGTATTTCTACATTAGAAAGCCCAGAAGCCAGCATTTCAAAAGGAAGCCGCGACGGATTGCTTGCACTCAGAGATATTCCAACCGAGCAACTTGTATAAAGCTCTGCACATTCCGATATAGTCAAAACACCAAGCTGTTCAACACGGCTCTCATCGATATTAAGACGACTTTCACACCCAAACAGTTTAAAGCTAAGGCTATTATCAAAGCGGGAAGCCAAATGAATAGCTTCTAAAAGCATGTTAGAGAGACGTCGGTCTTTATTTGGTTGGAAAATCGCACAAACAGATTTAGGATCTCGTCTACAATCGCAATGAGCATACAGACTTGTGTCCACACCAAAATCACAATATGGGACAGGGTCGGAATAATACTTCGATACTTTCATGGACAACCATCTACCGATGGTAATTGGCATTAAACCAAGTCGATAGCTTTGCTCAGCCCGAAGATAGTTCTCCCCCATTGGATAAAACCAGGGCTCAAAATCTTGAATGAAATATAGTTTTGTTAAAGTCGGCTGCATTGCTACGTATTCAGCAGTATTCCATGCAGTAGCAATTACGACAACAAAACAATCGGGAATAGAGGCGACAACGTTTACAGTCTTTGGCTCATACCCAAACCAGTCTTTAATTTCTTTTGCAACCTGATTGGCACTCTTATAGGACTCAGCACCAGGAAGAATGAAAAAATGGCACTCAAACCCATGCTGATCTAAATATATAGCTTTAGAACAGATGGTCCTAAAACCACCCGAACCTTTTGTCGGGGGCGAAATAACCCAGGCCACTCTACACATAAGGGACCTACAGACAACTTGCAACACTAATAAAGCGAATGACGTACAGACAGTTCATTAGACACATGCCTAAAGTAATGAAGATAATCGATGAGGAATTGAATCTAAATAAGCGAGTTCTTAGTCCAAACAATAATGCAGGTAGGGCAGGCAAAAAATATCGACCCTGAACACCCTGTATTACATTCTCGTAATTGAACGTCCAGCCCAACCACATAGATACAATGGAACCAAGGGCAGCCAAAGCAAAAGCGATAATAAACAGAACGGAACAAATGGGACTGAGGAAAGAGGGCTCATCTTCGGAATCCAAACAACAAATAAACCCAAACAACAAATAAGGAATCATAAAAAAGGCTGGAAACCGCAAGTTTCCCTGGAGCCATCCAAGCGAATAACCTAAGGTGGATTCCCAATAAAAATCTCCAAGGGAATCTAATGTCCTAAAAAAGACCTGGAAGCTATTCTTTGGATGCATGATGATGTCGCTGAGCGTATAAAACCGCCCGACCTCTTGACCACGATGAGCATCTGAAGACTGAGACACCAATGTGCTAAGTGATGCTAGGCGCAGCACTAGAACGGAGGCTACAACAGCAAAGATCAGCATGCACTTACCAATACGTCCGACTTTCACATCCTGGAACTGCGAAAGGGGCACAAACAAACCAAGTAATATCAGCCCGGAATAAATAACCTTACACGGAGCCAAAAACGCCGAAATAATTAAATAAATGACGATTTCTTTATAACCTATTGATTTCTGCTCTCCAAAAAAGGCACGCATTAGACAAGCGAATACTAAAAGCGAGTACGCAATAATTCCTGAATCATAAGAGTATGAAGCAGCCAAGTGAAGCGTCATAGGCAGCAGCGAAACAAAAACAATAACCGATTTGCCCTTAGGTGCAATCCTGTATGCCTGGAACGCACAAAAGCAAAAAACCAAAGCCGAACCAATGCGTCCCATGTAAAACACAGGATAGGCACCAAGGCCCAAAAACAGACCGATTTGCAGTCCAACGATAGATCCTATTTTCGCAGTAACGTTCTCGGCACCGACACCAAATGAGAACTCATTGGTCGGAATCCACTTCCCATTCTCAAACAAAGCAAAATTATGAATAATCGAATCAAATGAAGAGGAATCAATGGCGTTACTCTGGCGAACTTTATAAAGGAGAAGGTCGATATCCCGTACTAGAAAACCACCATCATTTGTCACATGCGCATTAAATGGAAGACTATCAACCAACCAATAAGTTGAAAAATAATGATGACCTTCATCCGGAACCGTAAACGGAGGAAAGATAAAAATAAAAATAATTAGAAATGCTATAAGCAGCGCCAAGAATACCCATTCACTTTTAAGACGATGATATTCCTTAACATATGCAGCGCAAAGGCCAAGAATTAGAATCAACGAAATGATAATTGTAAGCAGTACAAGTAATCTCGGATTATTTAGATACCAATAGACTGAATAGAATGCGAAAAAAACGGCAAACAAAACAAATGCAGGTTTACATCTTATGGAACTTGTCATAGAAATCCTTAAAATCGAGAAACTAAAAGAACACAACTAAAAACACTGCTGTCATTATACTAGCATGCAGATTTGCATCCAAAAGAATGGCGGAATTCAATCTCATGGATCGTGTCGCAGGTGTTCCGCGGGCGCGACGCCGCGACCGTGACCGCCATGTACCACGCGGCGTGCGACATGCTAGAGGGGTGCTGTCCGAGGGCTGCGGCGATCCTCGAGGAGGCCGAGCAGGACGCCCTGGCATACCTCGACTTCCCGCCGTCGCACTGGAAACGCCTGCGCACCAAGAACGTCAAGGAGCGGACGAACCGCGAGATAAAGCGCAGATCGCGCGTAGTGCAGGTGTTCCCCTCCACGGGCTCGCGGGCGCGGTCATATGCGAGCAGGACGAGATATGGCAGGAGTCTATGTACTTCTCGGAGGTGAGGATGAACGAGCTCTACGACGAGGTCCGCACACGCGGGATCGACGGGACGGTCGACTGGGCGCGGCAGGAGGCGGAGGCCAGAAAGATGATCGAATCGAGCCTCGAGCTTACGGATAAGATCGAGACGGCACAAGAAATCAACCGTGCTCCAGGTTCCAGGACGCCGGGCCGACTCGCTTCGGATCGGGCACTACACCAAATTTCTCGACACTACGGATCTCTGCTGCATGGCCCACGGAAAACCAAAGAACAGAGGAAGTGGCGCTTAGGCTAGCAAAAGATATTTACTCATAGCCATCTTTAATAATCGCAAACAATAAACGTATTTACTATTTCTCTAAAGCAACGGCCTGAACAAGAGAATTCAATCTTTCCTCTAACCTTGCCAAACGAAGAGAGTTACAGAAGTCACGCACAACAAGAACAGCAATTACGTATAAGAACACTAAGTTCGAAGGAGATACAAACCCAAAAAACTTCGAACAAGAAATTGCTATTCCAGGAAAAATGCCCATAATCAAGAAGCTTAAGCTAAACAACAGCCAAAATAGCGAATCTAGAGCTTGCATCTGGGATTTTTTAAGCTTTCGAACTACAAAAAGCAAAACAACAGCAGCGCTGCCAATCAACACAACACGGAGTGATAAAGACACAGTCATCACCTAAACCACTGAACAATAAGAAGAGTTACAAACACCCGGAGCATATACTGTATGGACCTAACCGGATTTAAGTAGCTCTCGCCTCCTTGACGTTCGCGCATTTCGACCTGAACTTCGGAAATGGAGTAGCCCTGCTTTAAAAACAACGCAATCGTTTCGGGTTCGGGATTAAGCGCATTGTCATAATAATATTTTTCAAGAACAGAACGCTTAAAGAGTCTGAATCCAGATGTAGGATCGCTGATTCTCGTGCCGGTCAGCATTTTAATCAAAACCGTAATCATACGAGATCCGACCATTCGAAGTGACTTATCCTTACGAACGGTCAAAAATCTCGAACCAATCACAATATCTGCCCCATTAGCAAGGGCCGCATTAACAAGCTTGACAATATATTCAGGTCTGTGCTGCCCATCGGCGTCAAACTGAACCATATAGTCATAGTCACGGTCAACAGCGTAGCGAGCGGCGGTTTGAAAACCAACTGTGAGCCCACAATTGATAGGCATATTAATGATATTGCAGCCAATATTCTTGCAAATGGAAAGCGTGCGATCATGGGACCCGTCATTAATGACAACAAAATCGAACTCAGGCGCAACTTGCCTTAGTTCGAAAATGGTGCTTTCTATACAATCTTCCTCATTAAATGCCGGAATGGCGACAAGAGTTTTTGGACTATGGGACACGCAAATCCATTCTCGATATCTTAGTTTCAGTGTTTAATTTTAGCGCGCGCAATCAACATCGACGTGTTTTCCCCGAATTTACATCTTGCTTTAGGATATACCTATACCATTTGAACAAATGTTTGAAATCTAATTACGGACCGATTACGAGCGAAAGCCAAGTCCTATCTAGTTTCCAATATATGTTACACGAAATAGGGCCACACAAAATAATGCGGCAGGCAAAGCTAAGATCGCGTCGGAAATATTGGTGTAAGCGCGCCGACGTTTAACCGCCGACAGGGACCACTATGGAGATATTAGCAGACGCGATGCCAGAGAAGGCCGCCATCCCGAGGTCGACCGACGGGATGGTCGACATCCAGTCGCTGCTCAGACTGCTCGCCGAGCAGGTCGTGAACGCCATCATGGACGAGAAGGCCGACCAGCTCTGAGGCGATGGGGCCAACAGCAGGAACGGCTACAGGGACCGCAGCCTCGAGACATGCGTGGGCACGCTCAACCTGAGAATCCCCAAGCTCAGGACGGGCAGTTTCTTCCCCAAGGACGTCCTCGAGCGCTACCAGCACGTCGACCGCGTGCTCGTCGCGGCGGTGGCCGAGATGCACGACGCGGCGCTCCGGAAGGGCGCCTCGGGCTGTCATGACTAGGCCGAGCTGGAAAAGACCGCCAGGAAGATGGTCGAATCCAGCCTTGAACTTGCCGGCAGAGTGGAGTCGGCCTAGGATATCGATAGATTCCGGATCCTGGACGCAGGGGCCAAAGAGTCCATTACACCAACTTTCGCGACACTACCATGAACCCCTACCACTTGATATCAATATTTATGGACTCCGTTATTAACCGGTACACCCTTAAAAACAAAGAAATCAAACCAATTCGATACATAATATATGACAAATAAGCTTTGATATATATGCCTCCATGTGAAAGGCAGTATGCAAATTTAAAATAGCGATTTCTTTTCCACGAGGGAAATTGAACATCTAATAACTTTTTAATTTCATAGCTTGCATCTTTGTCAAGCAAACCGTTTAAAGAAAGACGAAGGGTCATAGATACGCCCAGATGAATAAAAGCCATAGCAGAAAGCGCATCAACATAAGACTGTTTGGAAGAGATATCGATATGAGAAATGACACTCTTAGCAGCGGTGCTAAAAGCCTGGGCTCCATCCCTGACCTGACTCATGTCGAGCGAATTAATCGTAGAATTAGAGGATACGAAGTAACTAACTAGCGGCTCGTCGACAAAAGAAACCTTATCTACCTCGCATAAAGCGAGAAGTAGTAGACACAAATCATCAAACATGACTGGACTATAAGGAAAATCAAAGGCATTAGATAGAAAAGCCTTCTTAAATAGTTTATTCCAAGGAGCAGGATTTATAGATAAAATTGCTCCAGGATCGGAATTGATGGAAATGGTATCCCGCTGATTGCAGAATTCCCTTGATAAGACAACACCATCATCAACTCGAACTCGTTCGAATCCACAGACAACCAAATCAGACCTTGAATCTTTAATCGACTTGTACAGACTTTCAAGAAAGCAAGGCTTCGCTTCATCATCGCTGTCAAGAAACGCAATTAAATCAGCACGAGCAGCTTCAATCCCAGTCTTTCGCGCGGACCAAGCACCTCGACACGAAGATCTAACCACAGTTACGAAATCAGGGTATCGAGCGCGATAACTTTGAAGTCTGCCAAAAGTACCATCTTCTGAAGAGTCATCTACAAAAATGATTTCATAAGGTTTATTAAACGATTGGCCCCTCAAAGAGTCGAAACATCTATCAAGCGTGCGAATAGAATTGTGACAAGGGACCACAACGCTGATTTCAGGGATTATCATCTGATGTCCTATCCTTCACCATCAATATTCGCTGATTAGCCTAATCCAGTTTTCTTTGTGGCTCTCTTGCGAAAAGTCTGTCCTATATTTTTGATAGGCTTCGTTTCCCATGTTATTTCTCAAACTTGAGTCCTGAAATACCGCTAGGGCCTTATCTGCAAAAGAAGTTACTGAATCCGCAACGAATCCAGAAGACCCATCTTCGATAACCTCATAGACCGCATCCCCCCATCTAGTAGAAATAGTGGGGACACCATTGGCGGCAGCCTCAACAATAACCAACCCAAAACCCTCATTAATCGAGGAGACCCAGAGCATGTCGTAATTGGAGTAGATGGACTTATCAGACACAAAGCCCTTAAGGTGAACACAATCATCTAGCTTCATATCTTGAATCTGAGCCCTAAGTTGCCCATCAAGAGGACCCGCCCCATAAATGTCCAGCGAAAATGACGGGAGCACCTTACGAACGATGGCGGCGACTTTAAGCAGAAACAAGGGATTCTTTTGTTCAACCAATCGACCCACAAACAAGGCCTTCATATTGTTGACGCGACCGCGATTTGTATGAAATGCGATCTGCGAAGCGTCTATGGTGTTATACATATAACAAGACTTGAACAGTCTAGCCCCCTTCGTTGCGTCGCTTTTATTACGAAAAATAGTCAAGGCGGGTTTTGCCATCATCAACGACTGGAGACGGCCTAATAAGTTGCGGCCCCAAAAATATTCAAAATTAATGTGCACTTCTAAATAAAATTTCAATTTTGAAGAAAGAAAGACCGCAGATAAAGGAGCGACAGCAACAATAACTCCGTCTTTGAGAATCTTACTAGAGGCACAACGGGCTAAAGGAATGGCGGGAAAAAACATCAACGAACTAAATACAGCAAGAGCGGCCCCCGATAGATCCCCATTCATAGCGTTATGGGGAAACATATAAAACCTATTATCAAAAGGAATATCCAACAGCGTCATGACCTGGACATTTGCAAATGCCGGAATGTCAGTCGTCTCGCTTCTAAACACGGAAACTAAAACGATCTCGTATTCCTCAGACAACTCCTGAACAAAATTAACGTACGTAGCAATAAGCCCACCGTCTTTGGATGAAGGTATTTTATCGAACACTAAGTATATTTTTCTCAATTTGAAACCTAACGATTAAAATGATTCACGACCATTTTAGGAGATGATTTGGCTTGATGCAAAAAACTATTGACGACCGTCAACTCAAAGTCGGAATGATATGGAATTCGTTCGGGTCTTTAGCTTATTTCGGATGTCAATGGCTTACCACCATTCTCGTAGTGCGGCTAGCGCACGACTACAGCGTAGCCGGTGATTTAGCATTGGCCATGTCAATTGCAAACATTTTTACCCCCTTCGCGCTCTTTCGCATGCGTACTTACCAAGTATCAGACGTTGTCGAAGCGTACTCGACCCGAGATTACATGGGATTTCGACTAACTACGTGCGCAATAGCCTTATTTGTCTGCACATTATATTCAATTGCAACATGCCCACTTGAGTCACTGGCACCGATCTTCGTTTTCTTACTATTTAAAACAACGGAGCAGATCATTGATGTACTTAACGGATTGGATCAGAAAGTAAATCGCCTCGACATTGCCGGGAAATCACTACTAGCGAGAGCAGCCACAACACTTGTATCGTTTTGTAGCATACTTTTTGTTACTCAAAACCTAATTGCAGCCCTTATAGGAGAGGTTATCGCGTCAGCACTTGTTGGAGTTATTTATGACGCTCCAAAAGCAGCACAATTTGATAGTATTCTCCCTATTTTTAATATTAAAAGATTTACTGAACTCACCAGGGAATGTGGATCTGTTGTTTTAGCTTCAGTCGCAGCAGGAGCTGTCATGACATTACCTAAACAACAGCTCGGATCCCTATTAGGCCAGGAGGCACTCGGGCTGTATTCATCTATAGCTTCGCCTCTTGCAATAATCCAGCTTGGAGCTTCTTATTTATATGGTCCCCTTATGGGAAAATTCGCTGAATACTATCTGAAGAAAAATAAGAAAGGCTTCATGAAGGTTCTCAGAATATCAATATTGGGAATAGTCGCTCTGGGCGTAATTAGCATTGTCGTCCTTTCCCCCAGTGCAGACTTTATCTTAAGGCTGCTATTCGGAGAAGAAGCGAGTGAACATGCCTACCTAGTAACCCCCATGATTGTATGTACAACAACGACAGCTTTTTTCCTTCTCTCCTCTGATTTACTTTTATCGATTAGAGAAACCAAAATTAATGCAATTACCGGCTTTGCCGCATTGGCTATAGCCTCCTGCGCCTCGACTCCATTAATTCACGAACTAGGGATGAATGCAGTAAATGTAACGGGCGTCGTGTCGTATGGAATTGCGTTTCTGGTCAATCTTCTAGCGGTTGCATCAATCACCTCGAAACTCGATAAGGAATAACACATGAGTACGAAACGAACTCTTGTATGGGGTCTGTCAAATAATAGAGCTGGAACCGAAAAAGTTATTGACACCTATTGCTCGGCAATGCCTCTTTGATTTCTTGTGCTATGAATACCCAGCCGTTTACACCCGGCTAATCGAAAATCCAAATAATAGAGTCTTCACAATACCCATTAAAATTAAAAACCCGATTAAAAATGCCATATCGATTAGACAGTTTTCTAGCCAACACAAAAACGAATATGAAACTCTCTGGATGAACATTAACGATATATCAAATCTGGACTTACTTAAATTAGCTGCCAATAGCTTAAACATCCCGCAGAGAATCATTCACATGCATAACGCCGGTGTACCGAACAACCCTGTCACAAAGGTTTTTTCCAGAATAAACAGGGGAACACTAGCTGAATACGCAACTGACTATTGGGCCTGCTCCAAATCAGCCGGGGATTATCTATACGGGGAGAGCAAATATCAGGTAATCCCCAATCTAGTCGATGACAAGAGGGTTGCCTTCTCAGCAAAAAAAAGGATAGAAACACGGGCAAAATACGGAATCAAAGAAGACGAGCTACTCATTGGATCAATTGGTCGATTAGAAGAACAAAAAAATTACTCTCAACTCCTTTTGATCTTCTCGGAACTTCTTAAATCTAAGAGTAGTAGCAAACTAATGATCGTAGGAAGCGGAAAACAGGAAGATCTTTTAAGGAGGATGGTTAACGACCTTGAAATTACAGAAAAAGTAACTTTTCTAAAATCTACGAAAGATGTCCAGGCTTATTATTCTGCGTTTGATGTAATAGCTTATCCTTCTCTTTACGAAGGCTTGAGCCTAGCGATTCTCGAGGCTCAATACAATGGACTACCTTGCATTTTATCAAGTGGAATTAGCCAAGAGTGTAAAATATGCAGCTCCACAACGTTTATTGACGTAAAAGCCACTAACGACTGGGTATCAGCTATTTTATCGGCAGATAGAGAAACGAACTATCCTTTACCAGAATCGAACTATTTTAAATTAAGCAATATTAACAATATATTATCCACTTATTTCAATTGGGCATAGCAAATGACGCGAAATTCAATGAGATATCGCCCTCTTTGACGCCAGCGATATTGCGCTTAAGCACCATCCGCTCACATCCAGAGTACTGTTATTCGGCACCGCCGATATTCCTATAGGCATCGTCCCCTGGTACGTTACTGCTGTCCATGCAGCCGAGAGCAAGGAGGCACAGCATAGCAAGAAGGTTAAGGACCAAGGAGACCCTCAGGCTCCGTGCGTCCAGTCTGTCGCAGAACGCGATAGCCCGCGCGGCGAACATATCCAAGCACAGCGTCAGGGAAGTGCTCAACGCAGCGAAGGAATCATTGCCTGACATGGAACGACGCGGAGGGCATGACGGACTCCGAGGTCTACGGGAGGCTGTTCCCGAATAAAACCCCGGTCGTTCCCGTCTACCCCGATCCCGACTGGGACCGCGTGCACCGAGAGCTCGCGAACACGGACGTGACGCTCAAGCTCCTGCACTCCGAGAACGCCAAGGCGGCCGCTGCCGCGGGCGAGCCCCCAATGTCCTATGACCGCTTCTACAAGCGCTACGGCGAGTTCGCCGTCCGGCGCAGCGTTGTCAGCCGAGTGGGACACAAGGCCGGGCGAAACATGGAGGCCGACTGGTCGGGGTCCACGATAGTGCTCGTGGACCCCGTGACCGGCGAGGTGTCCAAGGTCCACCTGTTCGTGGTGTGCCCCCCCCAGCCGGTACAGCTACTTCGAGCCGATACTCGACATGAAGCAGGATATCTGGCTGCGCTGCCACGTGCACGCCCTTGAGTTCCTCGGCGGCTCCACGCCCGTGATCGTGCCCGCCAATCTTAAGACCGGCATCAGGCCGCATCCACGAAAGGGCGAGGTCGCGCTCAATCCCGCCTACGAGGAAATAGAGGGAGGGCTCGCGGCCCGAATGCTTCGAGGAGGTCGAAAGGCCGCTGCCGAGGGTCCCCTACGAGATCTGCGAGTAGTTCTACAACCGCAAGGTGCAGGCCAACTGCCATCAATGAACGAATATAAAACGCCGCTTTGAACACCCCTGAGTCGGATGCTTTGAATGCTCTTCACAACAATTGCCAAGAATTATCTGACGTTTGAACAAGATTTACCTTATCCGCTTTACGGCCATTCAATCTTATGGCAGGTTTAAATAACCGGGATAGAAAACCTCATAGTCGAAGACGGCTACACGAACGGTCTCAGCACACCCTTAATGGGATAACCGACATATACGCTATGAATGCGCACACCTATTCTAGGCGAAGCGGCCTCGATAATCTGGTCGTTACCAATATAAATTGCGATATGACCGTTATAGCAAATCAAATCTCCGCGTTGACGCTGCGAGAAGTCAAGATGCATGAAGCGGGGATCGTTCCACATATCGTTAGCATAGTGGTCATGTCCCGGAGTGTAGTAATGATCCCACGGATTGTAGCGGCCGAGGTCCATGCCCGTGGCGTACAAGCACTGCA
>CALKBB010000292.1 GCA_937989795.1 uncultured Collinsella sp.
GAGGAGCCCACGCGCGAGCTTGCCGATATCCTTACGCGCCGCGAGCAGCTTGCGGCGGATGGCGCGGAGCCCCTGCATCGCTTTGCCACGACATCCGATAACATCGCCGAGTTCGCGGTGGCTGGTAGCTTTATCTTTGGTCAGCCGCTCAAGAGCGTCGAACATGTCGACTTGGAGGAGCTACGCTAGCGCGCTCACTTTTGACAGTCCTTGGTCGAGAAGGGTCTTCTTATGGAATATATGCAGGTCAACCGCGCCAATGGCCGCGCCGCCAACGAGCTGCGCCCCGTTAAGCTCACCCGCGGGGTCATGAAGCACGCCCACGGCTCGTGCCTGGCCGAGTTCGGCGACACGCGCGTACTGTGCGCCGCCACCATCGAAGAGGGCGTGCCGGGCTGGCGCAAGGGCGCCAAGGCCGGCTGGGTAACGGCGGAATATGCGATGCTGCCGGCCTCGACCGGCAAACGTTGCAAACGCGAGCATGCCAACCGCAAGGGCCGCTCCATGGAGATCGAGCGGCTCATCGGGCGCAGCCTGCGCACTGTCGTCAACATGAAGGCGCTCGGCGAGTACACCGTTACCGTCGACTGCGATGTGATTCAGGCCGATGGCGGTACACGCACGGCGAGCATTACCGGCGCCTGGGTGGCGCTGCGCGATGCCCTTGCCATGTGGGTCGAGGCGGGCAAGCTCGAGCGCATCCCGCTCACGGGCCAGGTTGCCGCGATTTCTATGGGTGTCGTCGACGGCAACACCCTGCTCGACCTCGATTATTCCGAGGACAGCCACGCCGAGGTCGACATGAACCTCGTCGCCACCGATTCCGGCGAGATGATTGAGCTCCAGGGTACCGGCGAGCAGGCGCCCTTCGACCGTAAGCGTCTCAACGCCCTGCTTGACTTGGGCGACAAGGGCATCGCCGAGCTCATCGAGCTTCAGCGCCAGGCCCTCGCCTAACCTGCCAAAAAGGGATGTTAATTTTGGCAGGTTTTATCTGGGAAAACGTCGAAGTATAAGACTGCCGTTGATTGAGAGGGGAGAGAGGCCGAGGTCCTCGTCGTCCTCAACACGGCATTGCTATAAGAGACAAGGAGGCCAGCTATGGCACTTGAGAAGATTGACATCGACACCCTCGACCCGGCGGCGACCATCGTCGTGGCAACGGGCAACGCCCATAAGCTCACCGAGATCGAGGCCATTTTGGGCAAGGTCATGCCCGAGGTGCGCTTTGTGGCGCTCGGCCAGCTGGGCGATTTTGAGGATCCCGAGGAAAACGGCACGACGTTTTTGGAGAACGCCATCATCAAGGCGCAGGCTGCCGTCGAAGAGACAGGGCTCATGGCCATTGCCGACGATTCGGGCCTGGTCGTCGACGCGCTGGACGGTGAGCCCGGTGTGTATAGCGCGCGCTACGCGGGCGTTCACGGCGACGATGCCGCCAACAATGCCAAGCTGCTCGTAAATCTGGAGGGCGTGGCCGACGAGGACCGCACTGCGCGCTTTATGAGCGTCGTCGCGCTCATCGACACGGACGGTTTGGTCACCTATGGTGAGGGCGCCTGCGAGGGCGTTATCGCACACGAGGGCCGCGGCGATCACGGCTTTGGCTACGACCCGCTGTTCCTGCCGGTCGACACGCCGGGCAAGACCATGGCCGAGCTGACGGCTGACGAGAAGAACGCCATCAGCCATCGTTTCCACGCGCTCGAGCATCTGTCCGCCAAGCTGACGGGCGAGGAGTAGGCCATGCGTGCGGTGGTGCAGCGCGTGCTCAACGCCGGCGTGACGGTCGACGGCGAATGCGTGGGTCGCATTGGGCGCGGCTACCTGGTGCTGCTGGGCGTGGGTCACGGCGACACACGTGCCGAGGCCGACAAGCTGTGGGGCAAGCTCCGCGGGCTGCGTATCAACGAGGACGAGAACGGCAAGACCAACCTGGCACTTGCCGATGTCGACGGCGAGGTACTCGTGGTGTCGCAGTTCACGCTGTTTGCCGACTGCCGCCACGGCCGCCGTCCGTCGTTTACGGATGCCGGCGCCCCCGATGTCGCCAACGAGCTCTACGAGTACTTCTTGACGCTTGTGCGCGAGGACGTTGAGCATGTGGCGCACGGTATCTTTGGCGCCGATATGAAAGTCGATCTTGTCAACGACGGTCCGTTCACCATCGTCTTGGACACCGACAACCTTTAGGTTACGCGGTTTTACCAAACCGCGTAACAACTGGTCATGCGAGATTGTCGTCTGATACGTATTCGAGACGGGGCTTTTTTAGCTACTTGCGTATGGCGGCGGCAGGGTGCTATAGTATTAGAGTTTTGTCTATCTTAGGGGTATTATCCCCTTTTTGAATTGCACCTTCTGGAGGCCCTGTTCATGGAAGAGATGGAAGTCAATCACGTCGACGACATCCACGAGAAGCTGACCGATATGGTGGGCGATCGCGTCAAGGTGAAGGCCAACATGGGCCGTACCCGCGTCGTCGAGCGCATGGGCACCATCAAGAGCGTCCACCCCGCCGTCTTCATTGTCGAGGTTGACGAGCGTCGTGGCCGCAAGTCGCGTCAGTCCTACCAGTATATCGATGTGCTCACCGGTCAGGTCGAGCTGTTCGACCCCGAGAGCGGCGAGCACATCTTTACCCCGCTCGGCAATCAGCTCGAGGAGCATTAACGGTGACCGATCGGTCCCTGACTCTTTCCGCGCCGGCAAAGATTAACCTCTACCTGGGGGTTCATACCGAGCGCGATGACCGCGGCTACCACAGGGTCGATTCCCTGATGGCGGCCGTCGGTCTTTCCGATACCGTGATGGTCACGCCGTCGCAGGCGCTGACCGTCCAGACGGTTCCAGCATCAGATTTTCCCATGCAAAAGAATACGGCGTATCGGGCTGCGGTTGCTATGGCCGAGCATTATGGTCGCGAGGCAAACATCTGCGTGACGATTGAGAAGCGCATTCCATTGTGCGCCGGCTTGGGCGGCCCCTCGACGGATGCGGCCGCGGTCATTGTCGCCTTGGCGGAGCTCTGGGGCATTGATCGCACCGACCCAGCGCTCGACGATATTGCGCGGGGCATTGGTGCTGACGTCCCGTTCTTTTTGCACGCGAGCCCTGCGTTCTACGTAGGCGGGGGAGACGTGCTGGCAACTGAGTACCCCGCGCTGCCCGCGACGCCCGTCGTGCTGGTCAAGCCGCGCGAGGCAAGCGTTTCGACAATTGAAGCCTATCGACGTTTTGACGAGGCCCCGGTGCCTGCGGACAAGCCCGGCGCGATAGCTTCTGCCTTGCGTGCTGGTGATGCCGAGACGGCATATGCGCTCATCCATAACAACCTAGGTGTCATTTCCGCACAGATGGAGCCGCAGATTCAAACGGTTCTCGATTGGCTGCGTAAACAGGACGGCACCGTTGCTGTAGATGTGTGCGGATCGGGCGCCTGTTCGTTTGCCATTTGCGACACCGCCGCCACGGCCGAAAGGCTTGCGGACGCTGCCCAGCAAAAAGGCTGGTGGGCCTGCGCGACTGAGCTTATTCCCAACACGGTTCAAATCGACGCTTCAAAGAAATAAAAATTTCTCTAGCACGCGGCGAAAATCTTTGTTACTATAGTCGAGCTAACGGGTTGTGGCTCAGTTTGGTAGAGCACTGCGTTCGGGACGCAGGGGTCGCTGGTTCAAATCCAGTCAACCCGACCAGAGCATGAGGAGGGACCGCTTCTTGCGGTCCCTTTTTTTAGCTAGTGTTGTGATACCGCGATACCCGCGGTATACTCATTCGAGCTTGTCTCGCTGTATTGTGGAGGTCTACATGTTTGGACTGAGGGCTCCTGAGCTCATCATTATTCTCGTCGTTGTCCTGATTATCTTCGGGCCCAAGAACCTGCCGAAGCTCGGCAAGTCCCTCGGCTCTACCGTCAAGAATATCCGTGAGGGTATGGAGGGCGACGATAAGGCCGAGACCAAGCAGGCCGAGGAGGTCGTGGTCGAGCAGTCCGAGGAGGACAAGGAGATCGCTGAGCTCGAGGCCAAGCTCGCTGCTGCCAAGAAGAAGCAGGCAGAGGACAGCGACGCGGACGCAGAGTAGTCCCATCCCTTTGGGGTGAGCACCTGACCGGCTTGCCCGCAGGCTAGCCGGTCTTTTTCGTTTTGTTGACAGTTGATTGTTT
Organism: uncultured Collinsella sp.; assembly: GCA_937989795.1. Classification (GTDB taxonomy): domain Bacteria; phylum Actinomycetota; class Coriobacteriia; order Coriobacteriales; family Coriobacteriaceae; genus Collinsella. The sequence goes on from CALKBB010000292.1 coordinate 4,169, forward strand.
GATCAGAGTTGGGGAGATATCCGTATGGACGCAAGCCAGATCGTACTGACCGCTGAGGGCCGCCAGAAGCTCGTCGAGGAGCTCGCTTGGCGTGAGGGCGATTACGCCAAGGAGATCGTCGAGGACATCAAGGAAGCCCGCGCGTTCGGCGACCTTTCGGAGAACTCCGAGTACGACGCCGCTAAGGACAAGCAGGCCCAGAACGCCGCTCGTATTGCCGAGATCCAGGCCATCCTCGCCAACGCTCAGGTTGCTGCCACCACGGGCGACCTGACCGTCTCCATCGGTTCCACCGTTTCGCTGATTGATCCCAACGGCGAGGTCATGGAAGTCACGCTCGTCGGTACCACCGAGACCAACTCGCTCGAGCACAAGATTTCCAACGAGTCTCCGGTCGGTCACGCCATCATCGGTCACGGCGAGGGCGACTCCGTCGAGGTCGTTACGCCTTCCGGCAAGACTCGCGTCTACACCATCGCCAAGATCGCACGCTAGACCACGGTCCCGCGTAAAGGTATGTTTTCGCTCCCTGGGACCGAATCCTGGGGAGCGTTTTAGTTTGAGGAGCTAACTTATGGCAGAGAACCAGAACGCCGCAGATCAGGCATCGACGCTCAACGACGAGCGCGCCACCCGCCTGGCCAAGCGCGCCGCCCTGTTCGAGGCGGGCCAGAACCCCTATCCCGAGCACTCTGAGCTTGAGGACTACGTCGCCGATATCGAGACTAAGTACGCCGATCTTGCCGATGGTGAGGACACCGAGGATGTCGTGAAGATCGCCGGCCGTGTGGTCGCCAAGCGCGGTCAGGGCAAGATCATGTTCATCGTCGTGCGCGATGCGACTGCCGAGATTCAGCTGTTCTGCCGTATTAACGACATGGACGAGGCGGCTTGGAGCACGCTTAAGGCCCTCGACTTGGGCGACATCCTGGGCGTGACCGGCGTGGTCGTGCGCACCAAGCGCGGCCAGCTTTCCGTTGCCCCTAAGAGCGCGACCCTGCTTTCCAAGGCCGTTCGTCCGCTGCCCGAGAAGTTCCACGGTCTTTCCGACAAGGAGACCCGCTATCGCCAGCGCTATGTCGACCTGATCGCCAACGACGACGTTCGCGAGACCTTCCGTAAGCGTTCGCAGATTCTCTCCACCTTCCGTCGCTTTATGGAGTCCGACGGCTACATGGAGGTCGAGACCCCCATCCTGCAGACCATCCAGGGCGGCGCTACGGCCAAGCCGTTCATTACCCACTTCAACGCGCTCGATCAGGAGTGCTACCTGCGTATTGCCACCGAGCTGCACCTCAAGCGCTGCATCGTCGGCGGTTTTGAGCGCGTGTTCGAGATCGGCCGCATCTTCCGTAACGAGGGCATGGACCTCACCCACAACCCCGAGTTCACCACGATGGAGGCCTACCGTGCCTTCTCCGACCTCGAGGGCATGAAGGCGCTCGCCCAGGGCGTCATTAAGGCGGCTAACAAGGCCATCGGCAACCCCGAGGTCATCGAGTACCAGGGCCAGACCATCGACCTTTCTGGTGAGTGGGCCAGCCGTCCCATGACCGACATCGTCTCCGATGTGCTCGGCAAGCAGGTCACCATCGACACGCCGGTCGAGGAGCTTGCTTCCGCCGCGCGCGAGAAGGGCCTGGAGATTAAGCCCGAGTGGACCGCCGGCAAGATTATCGCCGAGATCTACGATGAGCTGGGCGAGGACACCATCGTCAACCCGACCTTCGTGTGCGATTACCCCATCGAGGTCAGCCCGCTTGCCAAGCGTTTTGAGGACGACCCGCGCCTGACGCACCGCTTTGAGCTGGTTATTGCCGGCCACGAGTACGCCAACGCGTTCTCCGAGCTCAACGACCCGGTCGACCAGGCCGAGCGCTTTGCCGCCCAGATGGCCGAGAAGGCCGGCGGCGACGATGAGGCCATGGAGTATGACGAGGACTACGTGCGCGCCCTCGAGTACGGTATGCCTCCCGCGGGCGGTATTGGCATTGGTATCGACCGCGTGGTCATGCTGCTTACCAACCAGGCTTCTATCCGCGACGTGCTGCTATTCCCGCACATGAAGCCCGAGAAGGGTTTCCAGTCCGGTGCCGCTGCCGCCAAGGCTGCCGAGGCCGGCAACGCCGCGAGCCCATTCGTTAAGTCGCTCAAGCCCACGCTCGATTACTCCAAGATCGCCGTTGAGCCGCTGTTTGAGGAGTTCGTCGACTTTGATACCTTCTCCAAGAGCGACTTCCGCGCTGTGAAGGTCAAGGCATGCGAGGCCGTCAAGAAGTCCAAGAAGCTGCTGAACTTTACGCTCGACGACGGCACCGGCACCGACCGCACCATCCTCTCCGGTATTCACGCTTATTACGAGCCCGAGGACCTGGTTGGCAAGACCTTGCTCGCCATCACCAACCTGCCTCCGCGCAAGATGATGGGTATTCCCAGCTGCGGCATGCTGATCAGCGCTGTCCACGAGGAGGAGGGCGAGGAGCGCCTCAACCTGATCCAGCTCGACGCCTCCATCCCCGCCGGCGCAAAGATGTACTAACTAGTTACGCGGTTCTACGAACCGCGTAACGGCTCGACGCTGCGCGGGCCGCATTTGGACAATCTGACGTTCAACTTCAAGGGCGCGACCAGAAGGTCAGCGCCCTTTCGTTTCACGTCACCTTGTCACAAATGCGACCCGCTCGCTGACTTATGCTCAACCTGCGGTGCCATTTTGCTTGAAGGCACCTTGCTCGCTCTGGCGGGCTTTCGCTGTCCGTCCTCTATCTGCGGTGTTGCCCTGGTTGGCACTTAGGGACGTTCCTTTTCTGCCGGCACTTGGGGACAGTCCTAGTCGTTGGGGATCTACCGACGCATTGGGGGTTTGCGCCTTCCATGCATGACAGCCGTCTCTTTTATGTTTCCTTTAGCCGTTGCTGCCTAGGATGGGGGTTAGTCGGTAGGAAGGGAGTCCCTGTATGGACGATGTGAGCGAGCGTGCAATTGAAGAGGACATGCTCGATCAGTTCAATTACTTTGATGATGAGGATGAGGAGCTAATCGATCGTCGCGAGCCGGCATCGCTTGACTCATTTGATCTGGTCGATGAAGAGCCCGACGAGGACGAGGGCGAATTAACGGAGCCCCCACAGCCTTCGCGCCTTGACTCGCTGCTTTCGAGAGCCCCCATGCACCACGGCGTTCGTGCCGGCGCGCTCCATATGAAAACTGACTGGCACCAGATCGTGACGGCAGGCGATGAGCTTGCCGTCGATGCGCCACTCACCGATAAGTCATCCATCATCTGCCGCACTGGCATGCTTATGCTGGCAAGCGGAACAGGTGCCTGGCGCGTGCGCGATACCATGAATCGTGTTGCTGCCGTACTCGGCGTCACGATTCACGTCGACCTGAGTCTTCTGTCGTTTGAGTGCACTTGCATCGAAGATGGCCACTGCTTTAACGAGGTTGTCAGCCTGCCCACAACGGGAGTCAATACCCATCGCATTTGGATGATGGAGAGTTTCCTCAAGGAAATCGAGACCTATGGTCGTCGCTTCACGGTACACGAGTATCACGAGATGCTCAAGACCGTTGAGAGTTCAAAACCCGATTACTCTCCCTGGCAACAGGGCCTTGCGGCAGCTTGTGCTTGCGGCGCCTTCGTCTTTTTGCTCGGCGGCGGCCCTATCGAGATGGCCTGCGCGTTTGTGGGCGCGGGTGTCGGCAACTTTGCCCGCTCCCATATTCTCAAGCAAGGCCTTGGTCAGTTCAGCGCGCTGACGACCGGCGTTGCGCTCGCTTGCGTTTCGTATCTGCTGGCATTGCTCGGCCTTGGCCAGGTCGTACCGGGGGCAATGTCGCACCAAGAAGGCTATATCGGAGCCATGCTCTTTGTGATTCCCGGCTTTCCCCTCATTACGGCAGGCCTCGACATCGCTAAGCTCGATATGCGAAGCGGTATCGAGCGCCTTTCATATGCCGTATCGATTATTGTGATGGCGACGCTCGTAGGTTGGATGGTTGCCGAATGTGTGGGGCTGGCGCCGGATGACTTCGCCCCGCTCGGCCTCTCACCGTTGGCTCTTACGCTCTTGCGCATACTGATGAGCTTTATCGGTGTATTTGGCTTCTCGGTTATGTTCAACAGCCCGGTAAAGATGGCCGCGGCGGCAGGGCTCATCGGCGCCGTGTCCAATACCTTGCGCCTTACGCTCGTCGATGCGCCGACGATGCTTCCTTTTCTGGGCCTGAGCGTAGGCATGCCTCCCGAGGCAGCAGCGTTTATCGGCGCGCTGGTATCGGGTCTGCTGGCAAGCTTGGCGGAAATCAAGCTCACCTACCCACGTATCGCCCTCACAGTGCCATCGATCGTCATTATGGTGCCGGGCTTGTATTTGTATCGCTCGATGTATTACATGTGCACCTTCGACACGGTCAATATGCTCGGCTGGTTTGTGCGTGCAGTGCTCATCGTGGCGTTTTTGCCCGTTGGCTTGGGTGTGGCGCGTACGCTCACCGACCCTCGCTGGCGCCACACCAGCTAATTGGTGCAAGGGGGACAGGTCACTTTGCACCAAATGAGTTGCGGTGAAATAGGGACTGAATTGCTGCTTAAAGGGTCAAAACAGTCCGTATTCCACCGCAACTTATGGGGTCGGGGGATTATTGGTGCCCTGCATCTCCATAAACTCAACGCTTACGAAGCACGTGCTTTTCGTGCTAGGCTGATTCCACCACATAAGTAGTCGCAGACGCACGTACCACGGGCGGGCGAGATGAAGTCCCAACAGCTCCACCTTGCCCGCCCGTTTTTGTTGTGCGCCGCGGCGCAACACAGAAAGGACCATGCCCTTTATGCCTATCAACAAACGAGAGAGCCTGCTGTTCACCTTTATCATGTGCTTTTGCATGGTACTCTGGATGAGCATCTACAACGTTGCCCTGCAGCACGGGGCCATCAACGGCGAGGTTATTGCCGCCGCGTGGCTCGGCTTCCCCGTTGCCTACGTCTTTGCCATGTGCTGCGACTGGTTTGTTGCCAGCCCGCTGGCCAAAGGCTTTGCCTTCAAGTTCCTAGTTACTCCGGGCAAGAGCTCACCGCTTGCCATGACGCTCGCCGTCAGCTCCTGCATGGTCGTTCCCATGGTTATCATCATGTCGCTGTACGGTGCCTGCGAGGGTATGACGCACATGCCCGGCGGCATCCTTGCGAACCTGTATTCCGTGCCCGCGATCTGGATGATCAACATCCCGCATAATTTTGTGATGGCGCTGCCGTGGAACCTTTTGGTAGCCGGTCCGATTTCCCGCTTCGTCTTCCGTCGCGCCTTCCCTGTGGGGACGGTTTTCGAGGAGGAGCATGCCGAGCTCTTGGAGCAGGCTATGGCTTCTGAGTGCGAGTAGCTCGCTTAGGGACCTGCTGAGCGCGGGCGACTTGCTTGGTTGGAGCCCTAAGCGTGGATAGCTCGCTCGGCGACATCGCGGGCGTGAGCGGTGCGCATGACCGGAGGGCCCGTGCTGCTCCGTTGCCCGACGTGCTAGCGCGCAGAACAATCTGTTGGTGCATTCGGCGGCTGCTGAAGCGTTTCGGCAGCCGCTTTTTATACGGAGTTTAAATACAACAGTCTGTTGTATTACGTAGAGTGGTAAATCTCTAGCAGGAAAAATGCGAGAGACGGAGCATTATGGCGTTGCTAGTAGGACTGGACGTAGGGTCGACGACGACCAAAGTTTACGCGATGCACGAGGATATGACCGAGGCGTGGTGGGGATATCGCCGCCACGGGGCGTGTCAGGCAGCGAGCGTGCGCGCCATGCTCGGCGAGCTCGCCGAGCGCTTTCCCCATGAGTCGCTGCGCGTTGCGGTGACCGGCTCGGGTGCGCGCGATATCGCGACCGCGCTGGGCGCCTCGTACGTTCAGGAGGTGGTCGCCAACGCGCTCGCGATCAGCAGGTTCTATCCGCAGACGCGCTGCGCCATCGAGCTGGGCGGCCAAGACGCCAAGATGATCTTCTTCCGCACCAACGATAAGGGAGACGTCGAGGTTGCCGACATGCGCATGAACGGCTCGTGCGCAGGCGGTACCGGTGCATTTATCGACGAGATGGCAAAGCTCATGGGGGTCGGCACCGAATCGGGCGAGTTCGAGCAGCTCGCAAGCCGGGGAACGACCGTCCACGAGGTCTCGGGCCGCTGCGGCGTGTACGCAAAGACCGATATCCAGCCGCTGCTCAACGAGGGCATTCCTACCACCGACCTGGCGCTTTCGGCGCTTCACGCGGTCGCCCGCCAAACGATCGGCGGTCTGGCCCAGGGTATCGACATCGAGCCGCCGGTAATCTTCGAGGGCGGTACGCTCGCCTACAACCCCACGCTGGTCCGCGTGTTCCGGGAGCAACTGAATCTATCGGACGATCAGGTTATCGTCCCGCGCGATCCGCAGATCATGGTCGCGCGCGGTGCCGCCCTGTCGCTGACCGACATGTTCGCATCGTCCCAACCGATCGACCTTCCCGACGCTTTTGTCCGGCTGGATAAGCTCGAGACGGTCGCGCCCGCAAGCGGGGAGGGACGTCTTGCCCAGCCCTTTTTTGCCACACCTGCCGAGCAGGCGGATTTTACGGCACGCCATGGCAAAGAGACGCCGGCAAAGGGTCCGGATGCGTATGCGCCCGGAGAGACGGTGCGTGTGGCGCTCGGTATCGATTCGGGGAGCACGACGACCAAGTTCGCCCTGGTCGATGAGGCGGGTGAGCTTGTCGATTCGTTCTACGCGTCTAATAACGGCAGACCGCTCGACGTCGCCCAACAGGGTCTTGTCAGCTTGAAGAACCGCTGGGAGACAGCGGGAGTCACGCTTGCGATCGATGCCGTGGGCACCACGGGATACGGCGAGGAGCTTTTCGCGCGCGCGTTCCACGCCGACTACCATACGGTCGAGACGGTCGCGCACGCCCGCGCCGCGTGCGCATGCGTTCCCGATGCGACCTTCGTGCTCGACATCGGCGGACAGGATATGAAGGCCATCTGGCTCAACCACGGCGTGCTGACCGATATCGTCGTCAACGAGGCGTGCTCTGCGGGCTGCGGCTCGTTCCTCGAGGGTTTTGCCAAAAACCTCGGAATAGCCGTTGAGGATATCGCGACCGAGGCATTTTCGTCCAAAGCCCCCGCCGTTCTCGGCAGCCGCTGCACGGTGTTCATGAACAGCAGCGTCGTTTCCGAGCAGCGGCGCGGTAAGGGTCCGGGCGACATCATGGCCGGTCTCTGCCGTTCGATTATCGAGAACGTGTTCACCAAGGTCATTCGCGTTTCAAATCTCAACCGTCTGGGCGACAAAGTCGTCGTCCAGGGCGGCACGTTCCGAAACGACGCGGTGCTGCGCGCATTCGAGCAGTATCTGGGCAAACCCGTCACGCGTGCGCCCCACCCGGGGCTGATGGGCGCTATCGGTATCGCCCTGCTCGCGCGCGAGGAATGCCGCAAGGGCGACGCCGGCACGTCGTTTATCGGGCTCGATGCCGTGGAGCGCTTCGAGCATCGCGAGTTCGGCGGCGTTACCTGCCGTCGGTGCAACAACCGCTGCCAGCGCGCGGTCGTGGCGTTTGGCGACGGCTCGCTTTACGTCACGGGCAATCGCTGCCCGCGCGGCGGCGCCATCTCATGGGATAAGCTCGTGCGCGAGGTTCCCGCGGCGGAGGAGCTGCGTCCGCAGGGTGCTTGCGAGGCACAGGCACCCGGCACGGGGCGCGACCGGACCGCGGCTGCCCCCAATCTCTTTGTCGACCGCGAGAAGCTGCTGTTCGAGTCGTACCCCACGGTTCCCGTCAGCGGGGGGCGCGATGTCACGATCGGCATTCCCCGTGTGCTCGAGTTCTGGGACACCATGCCGTTCTGGTCGACGTTCTTCAGCACGCTCGGCTTTAAGGTGCGCGTCTCGGGACGCAGCACCAAGGCGATGTACGAGCGCGGTCTGGCGCACGTCACATCCGACACCGTGTGCTTCCCGGCCAAGCTCGTCCACGGGCACATCCGCAATCTCGTCGACGCCGGCGTCGACCGCATCTTCATGCCCATCATCACGACGGTGCCCACCGAAAACACCGCCTCTACCAGCGAGTGGATGTGCGCCGTCGTAAAGGGATACCCCTACGTGATGCGCAATTCCGATAACCCGGAGGAGCGTTTCGGCGTTCCGTTCGATACGCCGCTGTTCCACTGGTACGACGAGGGCGACCGAAACCGCCAGCTCAAGGCGTGGTGCAAGGAGACCTTCGATATCGATGCCGACCTGGTTGCCAAGGCGACCGAGCAGGCGGACCGCGCGCAGCAGACGTTTGAGAACCAGCTGCAGCTGCGCGGCAGGCAGGTGCTCGAGAACGTGCGCGAGGACGGCGGCTACGCGGTGGTGATCGCTTCGCGCCCGTACCACAACGACCCGCTGGTCAACCACGGGCTGCCCAAGCTCTTCTCTGAGCGCGGCATCCCCGTGCTGACGCCCGATGCGGTGCCGGGGGTCTGCAACGTCGATCTTTCCAACAGCCGCATCGACATCGTGAACAACTACCATGCGCGCATGCTGTCGTGCGCGGTCATCGTCGCATCGACGCCCGAGCTCGAGCTCGTGCAGATGGGCAGCTTCGGCTGCGGCCACGATGCGTATCTCACCGACGAGATCGCGCGCATGATGGGCGAGATGGGCTCCAAGGTTCCGATGATGATCAAGCTCGATGAGAGCGACGTCGCCGGTCCCATGGGCATTCGCGTGCGTTCGTTTATCGAGTCGGTCAACCGTCGTCGCGCGGAGGAGCGTGCCGAGGGCGCCCGGGTGCACGCGGTCCATCCGCTCGACGACCCGTATAAGGTCAAGTACACCAAGCGCGACCGGCACGACAAGATCGCGCTGGTCCCCAACACCTCCCATGCGTTCTGCAGGCTCATGACCGCGGCGATGCGCAATCAGGGCGTGCGCGCCGAGGCCCTTGATATCGGGCGCGAGGATGCCATCCGCCTGGGCAAACGCTATGTGCACAACGACATCTGCTTCCCCGCGCAAATCGTGATCGGCGAGGCGCTCGCGGCACTCGAGAGCGGTAAGTACGACCCGCACGACGTCGCCGTGGTGACTGGCAAGTATATCGGCGACTGCCGCCTGACGCACTACATGCCCCTGCTGCGCCGCGCGCTCGACGACGCGGGATACGACTATGTCCCGGTGCTCACCAACGACGACGTCGATGCCCACAATGCGCATCCGGGCTTCAAGCTCGGCCTTGGCCCGAGCATCCAGATCGCCTACGGTCTTCCCATGATCGATGCCCTCGAGGCCATGCTTAGGCGCATCCGTCCCTACGAGCTCGAGAAGGGCGCGGCGGACGCTGCGTTCGACCGCGCGCTCGATGAGGTTATCGAGGGCATGGAGCGCTCCGGGCTGAGAGGCCAGGCGACGGGCTTCAAACGCGCGCTTGCGATCATGGACGCCGTTCCGTACGACCGCTCGAACCCGCATCCGACCGTTCTCATCGTGGGCGAGTACCTGCTCAATTTCCATCTCGGCGCCAACCACGAGATCGAGCGCTACCTCGAGGACAACGGGCTCGAGGTCATCGAGGCGCGCATGACCGACGTGATCCGCAAGACCTATTTCTACAAGCATGCGCAGTCGCGCGAGTTCCACGTCGACCTGTCGCTGCCCGAAAAGGCCTGGTACGCCACGGCGGACAACCTGTTCGAGCTCGCGCACGACCGTTGCGACCGCCTGGGCGCGGCGAGCCCGCTCTACGAGCCGCCGACGCGCATGCCCGAGCTCGTGCGCGCGAGCGATAAGATCCTGCACCATACGTTCGATGCGGGCGAGGGCGTGCTGATTCCGGCGGAGATCCTCGAGCACGCCAAGCGCGGCTGCCGCAACTTCGTGATCCTGCAGCCGTTCGGGTGTCTGCCCAACCATGTCGTGGGGCGCGGGCTCATCCATGCGCTCAAGGAGCAGTATCCCACGGCGCAGTTCCTGCCGCTCGACTACGATCCCGACGTGAGCTTCGCCAACGTGGAGAACCGTCTTCAGATGCTCATCATGAACGCCAAGGCGCAGGGGTGCGGTGAGGCGCATGGCAAGACCGCGTAAGGACGCCGATGCGCCCGATGCACGCACCCGTATCATCGAGGCGTTTTGGGAGCTCATCGAGAACAACAGCATCTTCGAGCTGTCGGTTGGCGAGGTGACCCGCGCCGCCCAGTGCAATCGCGGAACGTTTTACTACTATTTTCACGATTTCGATGAACTCGTCGCCATCGCCATAGCCCAGCTGCTGCAGGATAACGAGCTCATCACCGATGCCCTCTGGCATTTTTCGAGCGAGGGCGACCTTTCGGCGTTCGACCGGCGCGACGTCCGCTGCCTGCTGCGGCGCATCGTCATCACCATGAGGGCGGGTGCCGCCGAGCAGGTCGTGCAGGGCATCCATACGATCATCATCGACCGCGTGAGAGAGATCGTCCACCCCGACGGAGAAGAGCTCAAGGCAGATTCGAGCTTTGCGGTGGGCTTTCTGGTCTCGGGCATCATGGGCTTTGCGATGGCGGTCGGCTTTGCCCGGGAGGGCGGCGAGGAGATAGACCTCGAGCAGCTGGGGGACAGCGCGTGCGCGTACCTGAGGGCGGTCGCCATGCAGACGGTGGAAACGGTCGCGCAAGTCGAGGGCGTCGATACATCCGAGCTGCTCGAACGCGTCTCCAAGGAGGCCGATGCCTATCGCGCATCGCGTGCGACGAGTCCCGACGTGGTGAAAGACGCCTAGGGTTTCTCTTGCGGGGCGCCTGTCGCGCATCGCGCGGTGAGTCCCGCGATGCGGTCATAACCTGCATTCATGTGAGCCGGGTTTATAGATATTCCTCCAGCTGTTAACATAGACAACCTGTGGGTAAAGAGACAAAAGCGCCGCCGACGGGCGGGCGTTTTGATTTCGATGAACTCATGTAAGGAAACTAGCATGTTAGACCGTTTTACCGATCGCGCGCGCAAGGTCATGTCCATGGCCAAACAAGAGGCGCTCGATCTGCACTCAAATAAGGTGGGCACCGAGCACCTGCTGCTCGCACTCGCCAAGGAGGACGAGGGCATCGCTGCCGAGGCGCTGCGCTCGCTTGATATCTCCTACGACGACATCATGGACACCCTCAAGGAGGTCCAGACCACGGTTCCCGAGCCCAGCGAGGAGACCGAGGCTGCCAAGCTTGCCTTTACGCCGCTCGTCATTAGCGTGATGGAGCGCTCCTTCCGCGTGGCGCGTGAGAACAACCAGACATATGTGTCGACCGAGCACCTGCTCATCGGCATCGTCGAAGAGGGCAACGGCATGGCCATGGATATCCTCATGCGCCTGGGTGTGTCGTCTGCTTCTGTCAAAAAGGCCATCGAAAAGCTCACCGCTAAGGATCAGGACAAGAAGCGTCCGCTCGCCGGAGCCGGCGCCGGGCGTCCCGGTGCGGGCCTGCCGTTCTTTAGCGGCTCGGATGCCTCCCAGCAAAAGGGGAGCGGCACCGATACGCTCAAGCAGTTCGCCACCAACCTCACGCAAAAGGCGCGCGACGGCGAGCTCGATCCCGTGATTGGCCGCGAAAAGGAAGTCCAGCGCATGATGGAGATCCTTTCGCGCCGCACCAAGAACAATCCGCTCATCCTGGGTGACCCCGGCGTGGGCAAGACGGCCATCGTCGAGGGCCTGGCGCAGCAGATCGCTGCCGGCAATGTGCCCGAGAATCTTATGAACCAGAATATCTGGACGCTCGATCTGCCGGGTCTTGTTGCGGGTGCCAAGTATCGCGGTGAGTTTGAGGAGCGCCTCAAGAACGTGATCCAGGAGGCAACCGAAGCCGACGACGTCATCTTGTTTATCGACGAGATGCACACCATCATCGGTGCCGGTTCTGCCGAGGGTTCTATCGATGCGAGCTCCATGCTCAAGCCGGTGCTCGCGCGCGGTGCCTTCCAGATTATCGGTGCCACCACGGCAGAGGAGTTCCGCAAGTACCTCACCAAGGACCCGGCTTTCGAGCGTCGCTTCCAGACGATCGATGTCGAGGAGCCGAGTGTCGAGGACACGGTCAAAATTCTGACCGCGCTCAAGCCGCGCTACGAGGAGCACCATCACGTACGCTACACGCAGGGTGCTATCGAGGCCGCCGCGAACCTCTCCAACCGCTACATCCAGGATCGCTTCCTGCCCGATAAGGCCATCGACCTCGTCGATGAGGCTTGCGCTATGGTCAAGACCGAGCTGGATTCGATGCCCGCCGAGCTGGACGAGATGAACCACCGCATCACCCAGCTGCAGATTGAGGAAGCTTCTCTGAAAAAGGAGACCGACGAACT